>NZ_JBEPSK010000018.1:0-55252 GCF_040548835.1 Mycetocola sp. 2940 | reverse complement strand
CAAGAATCGGGCCCTGAAACAACTCAAGTCCCTGGGATACGAGGTCCACATCACCCCAGCAATTGCCTAACCCACCATCGTTTTCCTAGCAGATCACGCTTTCCGGACGAACTCACCCGGTGCGCCGAGTGTTTCCGACCGGATGAAGTGAAGTCGCCGCCGTCAGAGCAGCGCGTGGCAGCGGCGCAGGCGGTCCAGCCACCAGTCGCGGCGCTGGGCGGATGCCGCATAGCCGTCGAGCAGGCGTGGTGACGGAATGACCCGGCGCACGTCGATTGCTCCGTTCACGGCCCGCAGCGGATCATCCGTCACATCGGCGGAGAGCAACGAGGCGGTCCCGAGCCCGCAGTCGTAGTCGAGCGCAGGCACAGCCGCAGCGAGCCACGCACCCATCGACAACCCGACCGAGGTGTCGAGCGCGCTCGACACGACCACCGGGAGGCCGGCCTGCGCGATGATGTCGAGTGACCGGCGGATGCCGCCGAGCGGCTGCGCCTTCAGCACGAGGATGTCTGCGGCGCCGGCTTCGGCTACCGTGAGCGGGTCGGCTTCCTTGCGCACGCTTTCGTCGGCGGCGATCGGCACGTCCATGTACTTGGTCCTGCGGCGGATCTCGACGAGCTCCGGCACGCTCTCGCACGGCTGCTCGACATACTCCAGATCGAATTCGGCCAGGGCATGGATGGCGTGCTCGGCCTCGTCGACGTTCCAGCCGCCGTTGGCGTCGACGCGAATCCGGCCCTCGGGGCCCATCAGCTCGCGCACCTTGCGAACCCGCGAGACGTCCTGCACGAGGGTCTGCCCGCGCTCGGCGACCTTGATCTTGGCGGTGCGGCATCCGTCGAACCGTTTCAGGATGCCGGCGACCCGATCGACATGCACCGCGGGCACTGTCGCATTGACCGGGATGCTGCGACGCAGCGGGGTGGGCAGGTCACCCCACGCGAACTCCACGGCAGCGCGCAACCAGGTCGCGCTTTCGGCATCGCCGTATTCGACGAACGGCGAGAACTCCGCCCAGCCGTTCTCGCCCTCGAGCAGGAGTGCCTCGCGCTCTTCGATGCCGCGGAACCGGGTCGCGAGCGGAAGGGCCACCACTCGCGCGGAGGCGAGAAGATCAGCAAGTTCCGGCACCGGCCGGGCGAACGACGTTGTGTCAGGCATGCACTCATTCTGCCGTGCCCGGGGCGCAACTGGGGGACCGCCGCGAGCGGCCCACGCTCGACAGGAAGTGCGGACGGAATTGGGCCGCATCTTCCTGTCGACTGTGCGCCGAGCGCGGATCATCCTGTTGGAGGAACGGGTCGGCCCGCCCGAGTGAGGGCGGCACCTCGCCCCGCGCCAGCAGATGCAGACGCGCTCTAGGCTGATTCCATGACCGTGTCTGAGATCTTCGATGAAACCGCGTGGGAAGAGGTGGCCGGGATCGGCGCTCTGACCGACATCACGTACCACCACGACACCACCGGCAGGATCGCCCGGGTCGCGTTCAACCGGCCCGAGGTGCGCAACGCGTTCCGGCCGCACACGGTCGACGAGCTGTACCGCGCCCTCGAAGACGCCCGCACCAACCCGCGCATCGGCGTCGTGCTGCTGACGGGCAACGGGCCGAGCCCGAAGGACGGCGGCTGGGCGTTCTGCTCCGGCGGCGACCAGCGCATCCGCGGGCGTGACGGCTACCAGTACTCCGCCAGCGAGGAGGCATCCGGGGTGGACACCGCCCGCAGCGGACGCCTGCACATCCTTGAGGTGCAACGGCTCATCCGCTTCATGCCGAAGGTCGTCATCGCCGTCGTCCCCGGCTGGGCGGCGGGCGGCGGCCACTCGCTGCACGTCGTCTGCGACCTCACCATCGCCAGCCGCGAACACGGCAAATTCAAGCAAACGGATGCCGATGTCGGCTCCTTCGACGCTGGTTACGGCAGCGCGTACTTCGCCCGCCAGATCGGGCAGAAGTTCGCCCGCGAGATCTTCTTCCTCGCCGAGGAGTACTCCGCGCAGCGGGCGTACGAGATGGGCGCGGTGAACGCCGTCGTGCCGCACGCCGAACTCGAATCGACCGCGCTGGACTGGGCGCGCACCATCCTGACCAAGTCGCCGACCGCGATCCGCATGCTCAAGTTCGCCTTCAACGCCGTCGACGACGGGCTGATGGGCCAGCAGGTCTTCGCCGGGGAGGCGACGCGCCTCGCCTACGGCACCGATGAAGCGGTCGAAGGGCGCGACTCATTCCTCGAGAAGCGTGACCCGGACTGGTCGCAGTACCCCTGGCAGTTCTGAGTCCCGACCCGCCTGGGCGGGAGCTGTGACGCCGTAACTGGGGGTTGGTGGGAGGGCCGAGAACCTGTTCCTTCCCCTGTCGTGATGCCACTATGGGCCGGTGGCAGCAGATAATCTTCCCCAGGTGGCCGAGCCCGCCGACGAGATCGTTCTCACGCTGCTGGGAACGGATGCAGACTTCCGCGGCCGAGTGGAAACGTCGCTGGTGCGCCTGGGAGTTCCTGCCGTCCTGTTGGTCGACGTCCAGCGCGGCGTCTTCCATTCCGTTCTGGTCAAGCTCCTGAGCGACAAGAAGGGAAGGCCATTGCGCTGGGCGACTCATGCCATTGGCGTGCACGGTCTGCAGGCGTTCGAATGGACGGATCTCGTCGCCGAGTTGAGCACTGAGCTCGACAGCGTTGTCGCGACGGCGTCTGGAATTTTCGGAGGCGCGGCGGGATTTCCCTGGGCCGAAGAAGACGTCGACGAGGATCCCGACGAGAACGCCGAGATGGACGTCGAGATCGCGGCGATCGATTCGGCTTTCGCTGTGGAATCCTTCACGTGGTACACACCGGGCGCGCCCGACATCGTGGGCTTGATCGCCCAGCAGGCGGGTCAGGCGCTGACGGTCTGCGCGACCGGTCCCGGGTACGTTGCGGGGCCGACGGAGTCGCCCAATTCGGTCTCCGAGAGTGGGTGTTGGCAAGCGAAGGGCGGAGTCTTCCTTGCGCGATCGGGTGACCGGCGAGGTGCAGGCTTTTCGTCGAAGCAGGGGCCAGTCGTGCATTGGTGGGATGAAAGGTGGATTCTTGTGGACCCTTCCCAGCCCTGGGAGGTCGATGCCGACGGTCGGCGTGTCAGGGATTATGTCGACCTCCTCGTGCCCCATGCGGAGCCGTCGCCGTGGATGACGAACTTCGGGCTCGACGATGAGCGCGCCGAACAACTGCGGGTACTGCTCCGCAAACAGTCGAGCGACGACGAGACGTTCGACCGACTCGTCACAGTGCTCGGTCTACCGACTCTCCTTTCGGATGTTGCTTCCGAACGAGTGAAACTGGTCGACGTCGATGGGGTGGAGACGATTCAGCCGAGTACCCTGCGCCAGGAGCTCGCGGCGACGTTTGACGACCTGAAGGGAATTGGTCGGGAGTTCAAGGACCTTGGGCGTGAGCTGACAGACATCGGCCGCGAGGAGTGGGAGCGCCCCTTGGCGGGGCAGGATCGCTGGCGGGAGTGGAGGAGGCGGCGCGCTCCGGGATATCTGGCGCTCATGGGCACCGGGTTCGTTCTTGCCGCGGCCATGCTGGTCATGCGGCTCGCTGAGGGAGCAGATCTCGGGTCGACGTGGTGGAGGTTCGCGCTGCTCGCGTACTGCATCCTCGAGGTGGCCTGGCCGAGACGTGGCACGGCACCCGATCACCGGGCTTTCGACGCCACTGAAGCGGACGAAGCCGCCGACCCCGCCGACGCGCAACACACCTGACGCGAGCCTCACCACGTCCGCGCCAGCGGCGCGCGGCGCTGGGCGAAGCGCCGTTCAAGGGACGAAAAACGCTGCTAAGCCGGGATTTAACAGCGGTTCGCGTCCCTTGAACGAGTCGGCCCCGCTGGTTGGAGAGACGCCTACACTGAGAGCATGACGCGGATGCTCGTGAGGGTTCCGGCGACGAGGCCACTAGACCTCATGGTCGAACTGCGGCGCGCCCTCGACCTCTCGGGACCGGCCGTCACCCCCGTGCCCGAGGAGCCGAGCGCCGGCGGACCCGAGGAGGTTCCGCAACCGGTCGGCGTCGTGATCGAAACGTCCGGATCGACCGGGGTCCCCAAGCGGGTCGCTCTCAGCCGGGATGCTCTTCTCGCGAGTGCGGCGGCCAGCGCCACGATCCTCGACGGGCAGGGCCAGTGGCTGCTCGCCCTCCCAGCCCACTACATCGCCGGGGTCCAGGTACTCGTGCGGTCGATCGCCGCAGGCACGATACCCGTCGTGATCCCCTCCGGCCGGTTCGACCCGGCCGCCTTCGTCGAGGGGTCGAAAGCACTCTCCGGCGAGCGGCATTTCACGTCGCTGGTTCCGCTGCAGCTCGCCAGACTGCTCGACAGCCGTGCCGGGCTGATGGCGCTCCGCCGTTTCGACGGCATCCTCGTCGGTGGGCAGGCGACGCCGCCGCAGCTGCTCCGGCGCACCGAGCAGCTGGGCTTGCCGATCTTCCGCACCTACGGCTCGAGCGAGACGTCAGGTGGCTGTGTCTACAACGGTGTCCCGCTGCCCGGGGTTCACGTGCGGGTGGTCCACGGTGAAGTCGAACTCGCCGGGCCGATGCTCGCCGAAGGGTACCTCGGCGATGACGCACTCACCGCCCAGACCTTCCCCGTCGCCGACGGTCACCGCTGGTATCGCACCGGCGATCTGGGCGAGTTCAGTGACGGTGTGCTGCGCGTCACCGGGCGGGCCGACAACGTCATCATTTCCGGGGGCGTCAACGTCTCCCTGGACCGGGTCGAGCACGTGGTGCGCGGACTGCCCGACCTGACCGACTCGGTCGTCGTGGCCGCGCGGCATCGGGAGTGGGGCGAGGTTCCCGTTGTCGTGACGACAGGCGGGCATCCGTCGCTCGCCGAAATCGCGGATGCCGTCGCAGACTCGCTGGGCAAGCCGGCGCGCCCCGCCCACATCGTTCGCCTCGATGAGCTGCCGCTGCTGCCGTCAGGCAAACCCGACCGCCTGGCGATCGTCGCGATCGTCGCGGTCACGCTGCACAGCGACGACCCGGAGGTCGGACCGTCAGGCACCTCGGGCTGAGCACACAGGGCTTCTGAACACAGAAAGGCGGCCGGGGCGCTGCCCCCGGCCGCCGCCTTTCGGAGACTCCTGCGAATCAGGCGTCCACCGACTTCTGTCCTTCCTTCACGGTGAGGGTCTGCTGTTCGTTTCCTGCCGCGACCTCGATCTTGCGTGGCTTCGCTCGTTCGCTGACGGGGATGGTGACGCTGAGCACCCCGTTGGTGTAGTTGGCGGCGATCTTGTCGACGTCGACACCCTGGCCGAGGTTCAACTGGCGGAGGAACGAGCCTGACATCCGCTCACGGGCGATCCACTTGGCGCCCTCCGCCGTCGTCAAGGTGCGCTCCGCGCGGATGGTCAGCAGTTGACCGTCCACATCGATGTCGACGGAACCGGGGTCAATGCCAGGCAGGTCGGCGGAGAGAACGTAGTGATCGTTCTCGCGGTACAGGTCCATGGGCATGAGACGCGGTCCCTGCCGGGTGCCGAGCAAAGCCTCGGTCGCGCGGTCGAGTTCACGGAACGGGTCAAAGTTGAGTGCCATCTGTTGTGTCCTCCTTGTTCTGTTCTGCGTGTAGTTGAGAGTTGAGCGTATGTGACTCAACTTCCGAAAAATATGTTAGCCAGCAGCCGGAAAATGTCCAGCCCGATCCTGTTTGCCGTGAGCGAACAGCAGCCCGGTCGCGCCCCGGTAAACTGCGTACGAACAGAGGGAGGTTGCCCGGTGGCAGCTAAATCACAACGGATCACACCCCCGCAGTCGCCGAGCGGCGCACGGCCGAAGGGCCGCGGCCCGAGCGGGAACCCGGCAGCGAAGCGCTACGAGAAGATCCGCCCGGCCACGTTCGGGGACTGGGTCGCCGGGGCGCGCGTCTTCACCCTCTCGATGTCGATCTCGCCGGTGCTCGTCGGCACCGGGGCCGCGATGGTGGCCAACGACCCCGGTGAATACCACTGGGTTCGCGCGCTGCTCTGCCTCGCTGTCGCCGTGTGCCTGCAGATCGGCGTGAACTACGCGAACGACTACTCCGACGGCATCCGGGGCACCGACGAGCACCGTGTCGGCCCGTTCCGGCTTGTCGGCAGCGGCAAGGCGCGCCCGAAGACCGTACGCGCCGTGGCTCTCGCCTTCTTCGCCGTCGCCGCGGTCGCCGGCCTCGTGCTCACCATCATCACCGGGCTGTGGTGGCTCATCGCCGTCGGCGCCGTCGCCATCCTGGCCGCGTGGTTCTACACCGGCGGTCGCCGGCCGTACGGCTACAACGCGCTCGGTGAACTCTTCGTCTTCGTGTTCTTCGGACTCGTCGCCACCCTCGGAACGGCGTACGTCCAGTCGTTCACGCTCAACCAGGAGGCCTGGCTGGGCGCGGTCGGCGTCGGCCTCATCTCCGTTGCCACCCTCATCGTCAACAACATCCGCGACATCGCCCAGGACAAGGCCGCAGGAAAGCGGACCCTCACCGTCCTGCTCGGCGGAACCGCCAGCCGGGTGCTGTACATCGTCTGCCTGCTCGTGCCGTTCGGCATCGCCGCCTGGCTCGCGGTCTTCTACCCGATCGCCTGGTTCGCCCTGTTCGCCCTGCTCGCGGCGCTGCCTGCCGCCCTCATCGTGGCGACGGCACGCACGCCACGCGAATTCGTGCTCGCGCTGAAGCTGACGGGCCTCGTGCAGCTCCTCTACGGTCTCGCGCTGTTCTGGGCGTTCTGGAAGTAGGTCAGCGTTCGGTCCGCGGGTCGGATGCCGCGGCATCCGACACCGCGTCTTCAGCGCTTTCGTCGGCGGCCACCGGCTTCGCACCGTGCCGCAGTTCGTAGAGATCCCGGGAGACCGCTTCGCGCGGGGTCCGCAGGAAGATGTAGGAGACGCTGAGGCCGATCAGGGCGGCGAGAATCGTCGCGATCCAGGGCTCGATCCCGAGCAGCAGCAGGACCGTCAGCGGCACGGCGAACGTGAGCAGGCGGAGCACGGAGTAGGTCACGACGGGAGGGATGCGTTTCACTCTTTCAAGTGTAGGCGGGCACGCCGGGAGGACCGTTTGGGGGTCACGTCAAGGTGGGGGAACTCCCAGATCCCGGCGCTACGATGGGGTCATGCGTTGGTGGATCATTCTGGCGGTCGTTCTCGTTGTCGTGACGATCTATTCGGTGATCGATTGCGCCCTGATTCCGGCGAACCGGGTCCGCGGCCTGAAGAAGCCGGCCTGGATCGCCATCATCCTTCTGCTGCCGGTGCTCGGTGTCATCCTCTGGTTCACGATCGGCCGTGCCCGCGCCAGCCAGGTCTCGAAGCCCCGCCTCGCGCCCGACGACGACCCCGCCTTCATCGGGACACTCGGCCGTGACCGCGAACAGGACGAACGCATCCGACGCCTTGAAGAGGAACTCGCGTCGCTGGACTCCGATGCGCCCAATCCTGACGTGACCGGCAAGGCCACGCCGACACCGGACGACAGCCCTGACGGCTCGGCCGGGCACACGCCCGACGAGTCGGGCAGAACGGATGCCTGACTCCGGTCCGGCAACCACCTACGCGGTCGCGCTTCTCGAAGAGTTCGTGCGCCTCGGCGTGCAAGACGTCGTCGTCTGCCCCGGGTCACGGTCACAGGCGCTCGCGCTCGCGGCAGCCGCACTCGAGCGCGCAGGCTCGATCCGGCTCCACGTCCGCATCGACGAGCGCGTGGCCGGATTCCTCGCCCTCGGGCTCGCCATTGAAAGCGGGGTGCCCGCCGCCGTCATCGTCACGAGCGGCACGGCGGTCGCGAACCTCCACCCGGCTGTCCTCGAGGCGCACCATTCCGGGGTGCCCCTGCTCCTGCTGACGGCCGACCGTCCCGACGAGCTGCGCGGCATCCGTTCCAACCAGACCACCCATCAGGCTGGCATCTTCGGCACAGCAGCGCGGCTGTCCCGTGACGTTCCCGCGCCGATGGGAGCGCCCGGCGACGTGTCATCCGCCCGGACGCTCGCCCGGCTGGCCGTCGATGCGGCGGTCGGGGTGGGGCCCGCCGGCGCCGGGCCGGTTCAGCTGAACCTGGCGCTGCGCGAGCCGCTGTCGACTCCGCTCGCGGCACTCGAACCCGTCGAAGCGACCAGTCACCCTGAAGCGGGCGCGCCACGGATCACCCGGCCCGGGATCCTCCTCGAGCGTGGAAAACGCACGGTGGTGATCGCCGGCCACGGTTCGGGGCCGGTGGCCGAAGCGCTCGCCCACGCGGGCGGCTGGCCGCTTCTCGCCGAAGTGTCGAGCGGCGCACGGTACGGCAGGAATCTCGTGGTCGCCTACCGTGAACTGCTCGCCGACCCGGAGTTCGGCGGACGGGTCGAGCGCGCCGTCGTCTTCGGCCACCCCACCCTCAGCAGGCAGGTGCCGGCGCTGCTCGGCCGGGATGGCGTCGAGGTGATCGTCGTCGCACCGACCGGGGATGAGGTGTACAACCCGGGTCGGCGTGCCGCCCACATCGTCGGCGCGGCCACCGTCGTCGACGGCAGCATCGACCGTGCCTGGATCGGCTCATGGGTCCAGGCCTCCCGGCAGATCTCGGAGGCGAAATCTCAGGACGTCGCACCGGACCTGGAGGCCGCGCATTCGCACGACCCGGCCATCCGGCTGGGCTACGTGAAGTCCGAGTTCGAGGCGGTCCGCGCCCGGGTCGACCGGCGGATGCTCGCCCTCGCGGTGTGGGGAGCGACCTGGCCGCACGACCGGCTCGTGATCGGCGCGTCGCGGCTGATCCGCGACGTCGACGAGGCGGTGCCGGGCAAGAAGATCACGGTCCACTCCAACCGGGGGCTCGCCGGCATCGACGGCACCGTCGCCACAGCCCTCGGCATCGCGCTGGCGAGCCAGGTCGACGGCGCCGGAATCACCCGCGTGCTGCTCGGCGACCTCACCCTGCTCCACGACGCCGGCGCCCTGCTCGGCGGGATGGGTGAGGCGATGCCGCGGATCCAGGTCATCGTCGGCAACGACGGTGGAGGCACGATCTTCGACGGGCTCGAGGTGGCTGAGTCCACCGAGAGCGCCGATTTCGACCGGGTGCTGTACACGCCGCAGCGGGCGGACTTCGCCTCGCTCGCCGCCGCGTACGGCTGGACCTATGTGAAGGCGACCAACCGGGGTGAGCTCGACCAGGCGCTGACCGCGCCCGTGGCATCCGGGGTGTTGATCGAGGTCCCGCTCACACGGTGACCGCGGGCTCGCAAGCGCTTGCCCGCCGGGACTTTCGCGGCCACACTGTGCAGATGAAACCGAACAACGATGCTGCGTGGGACGCTGAACCCTCCACCCTGTTGCGCGTCGGCGAGAACTTCCGGCTCTCGGATGTCGATGCGGACGCGACTCCCGGCTTCGTCGGCGGGAAGGCAGCGGGAAAGAAGGAGCTGAAAGCGGCGGCCGACGACCTCGACGAGAAGCAGGAGCGCCTGTTCGCGGCATCGAAGGTCGACGCGACGGATGCCGTGCTGCTCGTCCTGCAGGCGATGGACACCGCCGGGAAAGGCGGCATCGTGCGGCACGTCGTCGGTTCGGTCGACCCGCAGGGTGTCGCGCTGACCGCGTTCAAGGCGCCGACGAAGGCGGAGCTGTCGCATGACTTTCTCTGGCGGATCCGAAAGGCGGTACCCGACCCGGGCATGATCGGTGTCTTCGACCGGTCGCACTACGAGGACGTCCTGATCGCGCGGGTGCGCGGCCTTGCCGACGACGCCGAGATCGAACGGCGATTCGGGGCGATCCTCGATTTCGAACAGGAACTGGCCAGTCGTGACATCCGGATCGTCAAGGTGATGCTGCACATCAGCGCCGACGAGCAGAAAGCACGCCTCGGCAAACGGCTCGACCGGCCTGACAAGCACTGGAAGTTCAACCCGGGCGACATCGAGGAACGTCAGCACTGGCCGGCCTACCAGGCCGCGTACCAGTCCGTGTTCGAACGCACGTCGACCGAGGTGGCGCCCTGGTACGTGGTTCCGGCGAACAAGAAGTGGTACGCGCGGATCGCCGTGCAACGCCTGCTGCTCGGTGCTCTCACCGAGATCGACCCGCAGTGGCCTGCCGCCGACTTCGACGTGGAGGAGCAGAAGAGGCGCCTGGCGGCGACCTGAGTCGGGCCGGTTTGTCTGCCCCGAATGTCGGTTTCTGCGACGAAAAGTCGGCATGTGCGCCAGATAAACGTTGGGTGGGGCGGATGCCGTTCGTTCGTTTGACGCACCTGTCGGGTTTCGCGCCGAAAAGTCGGCATCGGCGTCAGATAAGTGTGCGCAGGATCAGCCAAACGCGTCGACGATGGGCCGGAACTTCATGCGGGTTTCGGTGAGCTCCTTCTCGGGAACGGATTCGCCGACGATGCCGCAGCCGGCGTAGGCGGTGACGTCGCCGCCCGGCTCCACCTGGGCGCAACGCAGGGCGATCGCCCACTCCCCGTCACCGTCGGCCCCGACCCAGCCGACCGGTCCCGCGTAGCGGCCGCGGTCGAAGGGTTCGAGCTGGTCGATCAGGGCTACGGCCGCGGGAGTCGGCGAGCCGGCCACCGCTGCGGTGGGGTGAAGGGCGTCGATCAGGTCGAGCGACGTCGCGTTGTCGGTCAGCGTGCCCTCGATGTCGGTGGCGAGGTGCCACAGGTTCGGCAGCTTCAGGGTGAACGGCATCTCGCTGGTGAGCACGTGTGAGGTGTGCGGCCGGAGCGACTTGAGCACACTCTGCACGGCGAACTGGTGTTCGTCCTGGTCTTTGGTGCTCGTGACCAGGTCGACGGCCGCTTGCTGATCCGATTCGGCGTCAGCGCCTCGAGAGGCGGTGCCGGCGAGAACCCGGGCGGTGACCGATCCGTCCTGCACGCCGACGAGCGTTTCGGGGCTCGACCCGACGAGGCCGTCCACAGCGAAGGTCCAGCAGTCGGGGTACCCGACGGCGAGGTCCGAGACCACCCGGCGCAGGTCGGCGTCGGCCGGGATGCGGCCGATGAGGTCACGCGAAAGCACCACTTTGCTGAGGTCGCCGTCGAGGATCCGCTCGACCGCCTGCGTGACATGTTTCTGGAATCCTTCGGCCGACTCCATGCCCGGGGTGAGCGTGATCCGGTACTCGGGGCCGAACGCCGTCGACCGCACCGGCGGCGCGTCCAGCCCAGACGTGTCGAGGCGGATCCGCGTGAGCCAGGTCACCCCGTCGCGCCGGCCGACGAGGAGCTGCGGCACGATCAGCACGCTTGACTGTGACGACTCGTCGGCGAACGCGAACGTGCCGAAGGCGACCAGGCCGGTGCCCGGCATCCGCAACGGGTCGCTGATCGTTGCTGCCGAGGCGATCTCGCGCCAGGCGGCGGCCGCATCCTGCATGCGGGTCGGACCGGAGAACTCCAGGCGGAGGGCTTCGCCCACACCGGCGAGACCGCGTCCCTTACGCAGCCACAGCAGCGGGCGCCGCGCGTCGACGAGGGCGATGAGCGAGCGGACGTCGTCGACCTGCGAGGTTTCGACGACGAGGTGCTGCGTGGACGGAAGCGTGCCGGGTGAAGTCACCCATCCAGCGTACGCCCGGTTCTCGGCCCTCGGCCGTCGCGGGAGCCCGGACGTAGACTGGGGGCATGAACAAGGCAGATCTCTCCAAGCAACCCGCGCAGGTCTCGGCCATGTTCGACCAGGTTTCCACCCACTACGACCGAACGAACACCGTGATGAGCGTGGGCAACGACCAGCTCTGGCGCGTCGCCACCACCCGCGCGATCGACCCGCACCCCGGTGACCGCATCCTCGACCTCGCCGCCGGCACCGGAACGTCGAGCGCCTCGATCGCGAAATCGGGCGCGACCGTCATTGCCGCCGACTTCTCGCCGGGCATGATCGAGGTCGGCCGCAAGAAATTCGGCCGCGTGCGCAACATGCAATTCGTCGAAGCGGATGCCACGAATCTCCCGTTCTCCGACAACGAGTTCGACGCCACCACCATCTCGTTCGGCCTGCGCAACGTCGTCGAGCCGAAGAAGGCGATCGCCGAGATGTTCCGGGTGACGAAGCCGGGCGGCCGCATCGTCATCTGTGAGTTCTCCACTCCACCGAACCCGGTGATGAAAGGCCTGTACGACTTCTACCTGCAGCGGGTCACGCCGCTCCTCGTGAAGTTCTCGAGCTCGAACCCCGACGCGTACGACTATCTCAACGATTCGATCCAGGCGTGGCCGGCGCAGGCCGAGCTCTCGTCGTGGCTGCGCGGTGCTGGGTGGACCGAGGTCAGGCACCGCAACCTGACCGGCGGCATCGTCGCGCTGCACCGAGGGACCAAGCCGCGCGTCTGAGCTGGCGGAGGGGGCTCCGAGACGCCAGAAAGGGCTCTCTGATCGGCCCGAAACCCGCTCTGGCGAGCCTTTTCGGTATCTCGGCTACGCGTGAGACGATGGCGCGATGGAAACGACGACGGAGTCGCTGACCGCCCGCATGGCTGACCGTGTGGTGCTCGTCACCGGAGCGGGCAACGGCATCGGTCGCGCGTGTGCGATGCGTCTGGCCCGCGAAGGGGCACGGCTCATCGTCGCCGATCTCGACCCGGATGCCGCGAGAACCGTGGTCGAAGGCCTGCCGCGGCCGGAGACACACCTCGCGCTGGAGCTCGACGTGACGCTCACGGCATCCGTCAAGGACGTCGTCGCGCAGGCGGTCTCCCAGCTCGGCCGACTCGACGTCCTGGTGAACGTCGCCGGCGGAGACAGGGGACACCCCCGCTTCGAGGAGACAGACGATGCGGTCTGGCACGAGATGCTGAACCTCAACCTGTTCGGTGCCGTGCGGTGCTGTCGAGCAGCGATTCCCCACCTGAGAAGAAGTGCACGCGATCCGGCGATCGTCACGGTCAGCTCCATCAACGCACAGGTCGCCTTCGGCAGCGAACCGTATTCCGCGGCCAAGGCGGGCCTGTCCGCCCTCATGCGGAATCTGGCGGCGTCGCTCGCCCCGGATGGCATCCGGGTCAACACCGTCGAACCCGCGACGATCCGCACCCGGGTGTGGGACCCGCAACCGGGAGGAGCCGACCGGCTCCGCCCGTTCTACCCGCTCGGTCGTGTCGGTGAGCCGGAGGACGTGGCAGCGGCTGTCGCGTTCCTGGCGTCGTCGGACGCCTCATGGATCACAGGTCACGTTCTCCCTGTCGACGGCGGCCTGCTGCACGCGTCTTCGCCGCTCGGCGACCTTCCCGGCTCCGGGAGATGACCCCAGACGCCGAGCTGCGGCAGACTATGACCACGTGAGAGGAGGCGTCCGATGGAGCTCATCCCGTTGACCCCGGTCGACCGGCGGGAGAACCTGCGCGCCGACTGCTCCCGTTGCGTCGGGCTGTGCTGTGTCGCGCTGGCCTTCGCCCGGTCGGCGGACTTCGCCTTCACCAAGGACGCGGGTGAACCCTGCGTCAACCTCGACGACGACTACCGCTGCGTCATCCACCCGGAACTCCGGTCGCGTGGCTTCAAGGGCTGCACGGTCTTCGACTGCTTCGGCGCCGGACAGAAGGTGACGCAACACACCTTCGATGGTGCCAGCTGGCGCGACGACCCCAGGGTGCGGGAGTCGATGTTCGCAGTGTTCCCGCTGGTCCGGCAGCTCCAGGAGATGCTCTGGTACCTGGCGGATGCCGCCGGTCGCCCCGAAGCGGAACCGCTCCGAAGTGAACTCGAACGCGCGTACCGGGAGACCGAGGCGCTCACCGCGGCCGCACCCGATGACATCCGCGCCCTCGACCTCGACGCGCTCCGGGAGGCATTGTCGGGGATGCTCGGCCGGGCCAGCGAACTGGTGCGGGCAGCGACGCCGGCGTCGCCGGCCGCTCAGCGGATCGAACCGGGGGCAGACCTGATGGGCGCCGACCTCGCCGGGCAGGACCTCAGGGGAGCGAACCTGCGTGGAGCCTGGCTGATCGCCGCCGACCTCCGGTCGTCGGACCTGTCGAACGCCGACGTTCTCGGCGCGGACTTCCGCGATGCGGAACTGGGCGGCGCTCTCCTCGAGAGCACGCTGTACCTGACCCAGTTCCAGGTCAACGCGGCCACCGGCGACGACACGACGATGCTGCCGGACTCGGTGACGCGCCCGACGCACTGGCGTCGCTGAGCCGCGGCCGAAGCGAGATGGCACATACGCACCCGAAACAGCCGCCCAGCCCCGTTTTGGGTGCGCGACTGTCATCTCACGGGAGGCGCGTGCCCGTGACGACGGTGGCATCGAACTCGGCGGAGCTCTCGACGACCGGCTCCAGGCTCGCGCGGGCGAGGATGTCGGCGGTGCGCCCGGCCTGACGCTCGCTGGTCTCGACCAGCAGGTGTCCTCCGACCCTCAGCCAGGCGGAAGCCTCGTCGGCGATCCGGCGCTGAACGTCCAGCCCGTCGCTTCCACCGTCGAGCGTCGCCCGCGCTTCGTGAAGCCGAGCCTCCCGGGGCATCGTGGCGATACTCCCGGTCGGCACGTACGGCGCATTCGCCGTCACGAGATCGACCCGACCGCGCAGCCCCGTCGGCAGCGGATCGTACAGGTCGCCCTCGAGAACGCGGCCGCGCTCGCCGAGGTTGGCGCGGGCGCACCGGACGGCGATCGGGTCGATGTCCGTCGCGAACACCTCGATGCCCTCCAGCCGGTGGATGAGCGCAAGGCCGATCGCCCCGGATCCGCAACACAGGTCGACGACGAGCGGATGCTCCACTCCCGCTCCACGTGCAACCGCCCGGTCCACGAGTAACCCGGTACGCCGGCGGGGAACGAACACACCGGGCTCAACCCCGACGCGAAGGCCGCAGAACGAGGCCCAGCCGAGGATGTACTCGAGCGGTTCGCCGTCGAGCCGCCGGGCGAGGAGGGCGTCGAGTTCTGCCGGCGTTGCCGCGGCCTCGTTGAGCAGCTCAGCCTCCTCCTCGGCGAACACGCACCCGGCCTCCCGCAGCATCTCCACAACCCACACGGTCACCCGGATGGCTTCTCTCCGCGCGAAAGCCTGGCGACGAAATCCTCGATCCGCCGGGCCCGGGTCTCGGGCCGCTTGGCGTCCTGGATCCGGTAGTAGATCGCGAAACGGTTCTGGCTGTTCAGGGTGCCGAAGAACTCGGCGGCCTGCGGGTTCGCCTCGAGCGCGGCGAGGAAGTCGGGATGCGGCTCGGCGTTCTTCGGCCCGTGGTACGCCCGTTCCCAGCGCCCGTCAGCGCGGGCGCGCTCCACCTCTGCCAGGCCGCGGGGTTTCATCCTGCCGTCCGCGATCATCGCCTCTGCGATACCCACGTTCCGCATCGACCATGGGCTCTTCGGGCGCCGTGGGGTGAATTTCTGCTCGTACGTCGCCTCGTCGACGCTGCGTGTCTGCCCGTCGATCCACCCGTACGTGAGCGCGACGTCGAGCGCTTCGGCATACGTCACCGTCGTCTGCCCCGACCCTTTCTTCGCGATCACCAGCCAGATGCCCGGCGAGGAATCCTGGTTCTCCTCGATCCACTCGCGGAAGGCGTCAGGCCCGTCGAATCGGAGGGTTTCCTGCTCGAGGGCCATCACTCGCCCAGCATGGAACCGCTGCGGAGCTCGAGGATCTCCTGGTAGTGCGGGTTGTGCATGACGCCGAGGATGTTGCCGAAGGGATCGACGACGGATGCCGTCACGAACCCCGCCTCGCGCGGAGTGATCGCCTCGTGCTTTCGGGCGCCGAGGGCCACAAGCCTGGCCACGGCGTCCTCGACATCGGGAACGTGCCAGAACACGACGGCGCCCCCGGGTTCGGTCACCGACGCGTGCGGCGAGTACCGCCGGTCGATGATCCCCAGCTCGTGTTCGTAGTCGCCGATCCGGTACTCGATGTACGCCGCCGGCCCGGATTCCGGGCGCACGAAATACGGCTGAATACCGAGGAGTTCGGAGTACCACTCCCGAGCTGCGTCGATATCGTCAGCAAAGAAACTGACCGTGGCCAACCCTCTCAACATCATTCCCGCTCCCGCTTTCTGTCGCTCGCCCTGTCAAGGAGTTCCATGATCCGCCGGTTGTCGGCATCCGTCAACGACGACGGAAAACCCGGCTCACGGGGTGTTGACAGGTGAAACGGTAGGGCCGTAGCCCTCTCGTTCAGCCGCCCATTCGCGTGGCTACGTCTGATCCCGCCCAAATAACGCCGGACGACCCCGGAATGCGCCTCGCACCCAAAACGTGGTGGACGTCGGATAGCTGAGCAAGCATCATTGTGGGATGGGGAAGAAGGGTTCATCAAGCCACGGTGCGCCGGATGGTGAGAGTGGAGCAACAGTCGAGGTTGCGCTCTCGGACCTAGAGCCGGCTTTGGTCAAAGACGTCTACTACCGCTTGTTGGTGCCGGCGTTCCGACCCGAGGAGTTGTCCACGCTCAACGAAATTGAAGAGACGTACTGTGGGCCAGGAACTGATCCGTCTGTCGTGGTCTTGAAAGACGGAACCCCGGTCGCAGTCATGTTGGGCGAATGGTATGCCGACCAGAGAGTACTTTTGCTTGCATACCTGTCGGTGAACCAGCGAGCGCGCGGCTTAGGGCTGGGCGCACACCTCGTCAGCGAAGTGTTAACCAGTTGGTGCAACGGGAAGGAGGACGTTCTTGTTCTCGCGGAGGTCGACGATCCCAGAACTTGGCCGGGGAGCGATGAGGCGGGAGAGCCACACGCCCGCCTGCGCTTTTACGACCGCTGGGGAGCGCGCGTTCTCCCAGTGCAGTATTTTCAGCCTTCACTGCGGCCGGGCTCCCCGCGCGTGGAAGGCATGCTGCTCTTGCGTCTAGACAAAGCGCCGTCCGTGACTGGCGAGTTGCTTGCAGCGTTCTTGGAGGAGTACTTCACTGTGTGCGAAGGCTTGGCGTCTCTCCGAGATCCGCGTGTGGCGCACCTTCTCGCGTCAGCGAGAGACTTGGATCTCGATCGTGAGGCCTGGCCCATTAGCCGATGGGCAGAACTGCCGACGTCCTAACGGCCTGTTTGTCAGCCTGCCCCGGCTTAGCCCTTGCGGAACGATGGTTTCCAGCATCCCGTTCGCCAGCAAATTTTGAGTCGCGTCAGGCAGTAACGTCGAGGGACGGGTCGGCGATGGGTGCGTCACCAACGGGAGTGCGTTGCCAGTTGTACTGTCGCCCCACCGTTGCGATCGTGATCTCGTACGACTCGAAAAACTCTTCGCGGCCCCGGCGACGAGTAAGAACGTGCTCCGGCTGGTTTCGCCACTGACCCAGGGCGATGTCGTCCTGGAATCGCGCCACCGCCAACTCAGTGCCCTCGACCGAGGTATAGCTGGCGAAGCTGACGAATCCCGGAACGTCCTGTACTAGCTCCAACATGTGAAGAAATGCTTCCTCGTACGCCGTCTCGTCGACGCCGTCACGGGCTCGGATTTCGAATAGGACGACCAGCATGGGACCTCCTTCATCTCCCCGCCTACACAGCACGGCCAATGACGCTAACTCAGCACGGCCAATGACGCCGGCGGACCCTTCTCCTCTGCCGGACTGCCAATTCGTGCGGCGATGCTACCATCGTCGCCGGAAGTCGGAAAGGGAGCGGGCTTGTAAAAGCTTCGCACCATTCCAGCCTCAACTGAACCTTCTGACGGACGTAGATGTGACATTCACCAATGTCGGTTCGATCCCCGCTCGAACCACGGCGGAGCGGAGGTTTCAAATGAGGCAACGTATGTGGCTATGCGGACGTTTCTCCTGAGTGAACGTGGGGGAGTGACATGGAGATGAACCGTTTGCTACAGTGCGTGGCCGAGGGGATAAAGTTCGGGCTCGCCTGGGGAGGACGGCATGGACCCAGTAACTCTCATCGTCGCCGCGGTCGTCGCGGGAGCGTCGGCCGGTTTGACGGACGCAATCAAGGGCGAGGTCACGCGTGCTTACGCTGCACTGCGGACAAAGCTGTTTCAGCGGTTCGATGACGACGTCAACATCAAGTCAAACATCGGAGCGTTGGAGGCAGATCCTGGCTCGCCATTGCATAAGTCAGCCCTCGAGCAAAACCTCAAGAAAGACGGCATCGACCAAGATGACGAGCTAATAGCACTTGCTAAGTCCGTCGCGACTGCCACCGGCCTTGATGTGAAGCAGATTCGTGAACTGGCCAAAGGAGCTACCGTTCTCAGCTCGGCCCAACGTATTCAGGGGGTAACGTCCCAGAAGGTTGAGCAGGTGCAACACGCCGGTGAGAACTCCCGTGTCGAGAACAGCGACCAGATCATCACATTCGGACCGCCGGAGGACTGAGGTCTGACATGGTCCAGGATAACGAGGGTTACTTCTTCATCGGGCGCCAGGACATCGTCGCGCAGCTGTTGCGAGGTCTGGACCCAGGTCAGTCAATTCGTGCAGACGACGTGAGTGGTGCACACGGGATGGGCAAATCGGCACTCATGGCGGAGGTTAGAAGGCGCAGCGGCCGACTCCACTCGGCTGCGATAGTCGCTCACGTCGATTTGGGTCAGTATGAAGCAGGTTCTAAGGGTCGGGGTGGCGGAGAGCAGACTTATGGGCAGAGTCTTAAGAGCCATGATCAGTTGATGCATCTCGCGAAACAAGTCGTGAGCGCAGTCAGCCCCGCGTCCATTAGTCGCATCGAACAAGTAGGAGACGCCGGACTCCTCCGGGTGCACCAGATAAAAAACGCCGACGTGAACGTCTACGCCGAGGT
Organism: Mycetocola sp. 2940; assembly: GCF_040548835.1. Lineage (NCBI taxonomy): Bacteria > Bacillati > Actinomycetota > Actinomycetes > Micrococcales > Microbacteriaceae > Mycetocola > Mycetocola sp. 2940. The sequence goes on along the minus strand of NZ_JBEPSK010000018.1, from coordinate 36,547 downwards.
TTCTGCCGGGTCCTCGGCTACAGTGTCCGATTCGCCGCAGCACGTTACGGTCAATGTTGATAATAAGACAGCGTTGGATGCGAGCTTCGTCCAAGCGATACGGCAAGCGCAGGTGTTGCTCACCGATGCGCTCATCTCCTGCCTCAACGAAACTGCCCGGGACCGACCCGTACTTCTCCTTCTCGACAACGCGGATACCGTCGTCGGTCAGGACCTCTGGTACTGGATCTCGCGTATGATCTCCCGACTGCAGGGCTGCGTCGTGGTGCTCGCTCACGAACCGGACTCCGTAATTGACCTGTCCCAGGGACTCGGCGAGACCTTCCGACTTCCCCCCTTCTCTAGGGAGGAAGTCGCGGAATTCCTCACCAGGAAGCTCGCACAGGCTCCCGCTCCGGATCTGGTTGCATTGCTTCACGAGTGGACCGGGGGAGTGCCCGTCGCCCTGGAGATACTTGTCGACCTCATGAACGATCCGGATATGCACTTGGGGAGAGAAGAGCTGGAAACTCGCCTTTCCCGGCTCCCCGGCAACGCGGAGGCACGCCTGGCGAGAGTCGTCACCGAGATGGTTGAGCGCCTCGAAGGACGGCTCTTGGGGAAGGCCCTTCGTGCTGCGAGCATTCCAGAGGAATGCGACATCGACTTGTTAACACAGCTTCTAGCCGACGACGGCGTCAGCCCTGACGAGGCACCGGGACTGATGAAGAGCCTAGAAGCGTTCAGCTTCACCGAGGAGTACGACTCCGTAACGGATGACAGGCACTACATCGCCTTGCACCCATTTATCCGGGGTGGGCTCTCTGACCATATGCGCAAATACGCGCCGTCAGAACAAGAACGCCTACACTCGATCGCTGCCGAGTTTTTTTATGGCCAGCTCACCGGCTTCGAGACATACGACTCGATGTTCGGCCTCGAGAAGCCAGCCCAGCAGGCGCGTTTGCGCAAGTGGTTGTACCACTCGGCTCACTCCGGTGACCGTAGAACCGCTATTTTGCAGGCCGCTAAAGTATTCCTCGACACGTTCTGGTGGTGGGGTAGCTACGTTCATTTCGAATTTTGCGAGAAGCTGGCGGCCGACTTCGACAACCTTGTTTGGGTGTCTGGTGACGAAGACAACTTTTCGGCATTCGCCGGCGCAGTGAGGCGTTTCATCAGCAATTATCCGTACCGTGCCAAGTTGCGGCAGGATTTCGACAGGGCATACCCGCAAGCTCGCTGGGATCAAGTCGAAGACGCTCTCCTCGAGATCCGTGAATTGTGCGGCCTTGCGATGGAACCTGACCCGGGTACGACCGAGCTTGAGTGCCATGTAGCCGCTGTGCTCGAAGCTTTCCTTGCCCACACGTATCGTTTCGCCACCCCAGCAGACCGGGTGGAGGCGAGAAAATGTTATGCGCGGGCGGAGCGGTGGTTCGACCTCGGTAGGCGCGAGTGGGACGTCCCATGGGTGATCTTTGAGCGCGGGGATCTTGCTCTAGAGGACGGTGACCTCGCTCTCGCGCTTTCTGAGGCAACCTCGGCGGTCAACTCGCTGTACGCGGTCCTGGATAAGAATTCGCCAGACGAGGAGTTGATCGCGAACATCCACAGATTGCGCGCGGACTGCGCGTGGCTGAGTGACGACATCAGCGACGCGGCCCGCGAATATTCCTTAGCAGTGGTGCACTCATATCTCTTTCACCGGATAGGTGGTCCACCCGATGACTATACGATGCAGTTCTATTTTGAGGTCAGGGGGCGCGCAATCGAGAAGATGTTGCAGCTGTGGCGCGGGGGTCGAATCACAGAAGCTTTGCGATTCGGCCACACCCTCCATGAGCCGTTCGCATTGGCGCGCGCCGTTCCCTCGCGGTCTGACGCCGAACTGAAGGCAATCTGCGAGAAAGGCTTCGTCTCCGAACTCGCCATGGCTCTCTTTCCGCGCGGGCCCGAAATCATCGAGCTGGGCCCGAACGCGACGTCCTCCAGTTTTATACAGGATCTGCGGCGCTTTCAGCGCCGACTTGGGGAGTCCGTGGTTGGGGACCTGGCCAAGGCATCCCCGGCCTGACCACGTCTACAACCAACAGTCGATGGCTGAGTACGGTTCGCAGGCGGTGGTCTGGCAGACCGCGATCAACCCGGTTCTCGCCCTCGAGCTTCTCGCCACCGGAGTCTGGAGCGGGTCCGGCGTGCTCGGCCCCGAGGCGTTCGACGCCCGCCCGTTCCTCGATCTGCTGGCGGCGGATGCCCCGCGAGGCTACGGTTCGCCGTGGGGGATCGAGGAGAAGTAACTGCCTGCTCAGGCACGGGTAGGCTAGACCCGTGAATCCGAGTGCCATGCGGCGTGCCACGAGCCTCTCCAGCCACCTGGGCCAGACCGATCGCATTTTCGCCTCGCCCAGAACGAAGCAGCTCCTCGCCGCCGTCGACGACGGTCTCGAGCTGATCGAACATGGCCTCGACGCCGAACTCATCTTCACCGACTCTGTCGCTGATGCGTCCACGCGCTACCTGCTCGAAGCGGGTGGCAAGCGGGTGCGCCCGATGCTCATCCTCCTCACCGCACAGCTCGGTGCGGGGAACACCGTCGATGTGATCACCGCCGCCGAAGCGATCGAGATCACCCACCTCGCCTCGCTGTACCACGACGACGTGATGGACGACGCCGACCGCAGGCGCGGGGTGCCCAGCGCCCACGCCGTCTTCGGCAACTCGGTCGCCATCCTCACCGGCGATCTGCTCTTCGCCCGGGCCAGCCAGCTCATGGCCGGACTCGGTGAACGGGCCATCCGGCTGCAGGCGAACACCTTCGAACGGCTGGTCCTCGGCCAGCTCCACGAAACCGTCGGCCCGCAGGACGGCGAAGACGCCGAAGCGCACTACCTCCAGGTGCTCGCCGACAAGACCGGATCGCTCATCGCCGCAGCCGCGCAGGCCGGCGTCATCTTCTCCGGCGCCGACGAAACCTTCGAACCGGCCGTCATCGCCTACGGCGAGAAGATCGGCGTCGCGTTCCAGCTCATCGACGACGTCATCGACCTGTCGCCCCAGCCGGAGGAGACCGGAAAGGTGCCCGGCACCGACCTCCGCGCCGGCGTCGCCACCCTGCCGCTGATCCACCTCCGCGTTCTCGCCGAGACCGACGATGCCGCAGCCGCCCTCCTCGCCCGTATCGAAGCGGAAGCCGCCGCAGGCACCGATGGCGCGGCATCCGCCGACTTCACCGATGCGATCGCCGAGCTCCGCCAGCACCCCGTGACCACCCGCACCCTCACCGAGGCGCACCGATGGGCGCACGACGCCGTCGAGGCGCTCGAACCGCTGCCCGACGGGCCCGTCAAACAGGCACTGACACGATTCGCGGAGACGATCGTCGACCGCAGCAAGTAAAGGAACCAGACGCAGATGACCAAACTGAGACTCGCGATTGTCGGCGCCGGACCCGCAGGAATCTATGCGGCAGACATCCTCCTCAAAGCGGAACGCAAGTTCGACGTGTCGATCGACCTCTTCGATCGGCTGCCCGCACCGTACGGGCTCGTCCGCTACGGAGTCGCGCCGGACCACCCGCGGATCAAGGGCATCATCAACGCGCTCCGCGAGGTGCTCGACCGGGGCGACATCCGGGTCTTCGGCAACGTCGAATTCGGCACAGACATCACGCTCGAGGATCTCAAGCACCACTATCACGCGGTCATCTTCGCGACCGGAGCCGTGCGCGACGCCTCGCTGAACATCCCGGGCGTCGAGCTGGAGGGCTCGTACGGGGCCGCCGACTTCGTGAGCTGGTTCGACGGGCATCCCGACGTTCCGCGGGAGTGGCCGCTCACCGCGCGCTCGGTCGCCGTGATCGGCAACGGCAACGTGGCCCTCGACGTGTCGCGGATGCTCGCCAAGCACGCCGACGACCTGCTCTCGACCGAGATCCCGGAGAACGTCTACCAGGGCCTCAAGGCGTCGCCGGTGACCGACGTGCACATCTTCGGCCGCCGCGGCCCGGCACAGGTGAAGTTCACGCCGCTCGAACTGCGTGAACTCGGCGAACTGAACGACGTCGACATGGTGCTCTACGACGAGGACTTCGACTACGACGACGCCTCGAAGACCGCGATCGCAAGCAACAAACAGGTCATGGTGATCGACAAGATCCTGCAGAAGTGGCGCGAGCGCCCGGTCGGCGGCGCATCCCGCCGCCTGCATCTGCACTTCTTCGCCCGGCCGATCGAGATCGTCGGCGAGGACGGCCACGTCGCCGCGTTCCGCTACGAACGGACCCGGCCGGATGCCGAGGGCGGCGTCGTCGGGACGGGCGAGATCCGCGAGGTCCCGATCCAGGCCCTCTACCGTGCGGTCGGTTATTTCGGGTCGCCGCTCGACGGCATCCCGTTCGACAAGAAGCACGGCGTCATCCCGAACCGTGAGGGTGTCGCCCTGCACAAGGGCAGCAACGACGTCGTGCCCGGCGTCTACGCAACCGGGTGGATCAAACGCGGGCCGGTCGGGCTGATCGGCCACACCAAGTCGGATGCCATGGAAACGATCCGCCACGTCATCAACGGCGAAGGCAGCTGGTGGAGCCCGGAGTTCCCCTCGGAGCAATCGGTGATCGACCTTCTCGACTCCCGGGGTGTGACGTACACGGACCTCGACGGCTGGCACAACCTCGATCAGCACGAGATCGCGCTCGGCGAGCCGCAGGGCCGCGCCCGGGTCAAGGTCGTTCCGCGCGACGAGATGGTGGCCATTTCTCGCGCGAATAACGGCGACGCCTAGGGCGGCGCTCCCCACCGGGCGCCGGCCCCCTGCCCGATAGGGTGGAGGGCATGTCGAACCCAGCGAACGCCCAGAATCCCTACAGCACGACACAGGGCGGCGCTCCTGCCGGTTATCCCCAGCAGGCACCGCGGCGGTCGGCGCCCCTGGACCGGGCTGTGCTGAGGCAGATCCAGTTCGGCGGCGCCATCGTCGTGGGCATCGCGATTCTCGCCAGCCTCACGCAGATCATCGGCAGCGCGATGTACTCGTTCCGCGGCGAGATGATCTTCTCGCTGTTCTGGAGCGTGTTCACCGCCCTCATCTTCGTCGTCGGAGCCGGGGCGAGCGCGCTCTACGTCGCGCCGCTGGCGCGGGCCACGTCGACCGTCGACCTGCTCAAGAAGCTGGCGATCGCCGCCGGGGTTGGCGCCGGCGCGTTGCTCGTCTTCAACTTCGTCTACGCGGTCGTCACCGGTGGCCAGTATCTGGTCCAGATGATCGTGAGTGCCGGCATCCTCGGATCGATCTCGACCGGCGTGCACTACGGCGCCTTCTTCGCCCTCGGTGTCTTCGTGGCCCGGGCGCTTCCGGCGTCGCAAGCCGCTGCTCCCGCACCGGGTTACGGCCAGGGGTACCCGGGACAGCCGCAGGCGGCGCAGGCGTATGCGCCGCAGCCGGCATCGGGTGTGCCGTACGGGTACCCGCAGGCGCCGGCCGTGCCGCAGGGGTACCCGCAGGCGCCGGCTGCGCCGCAGGGGTACCCGCAGGCGCCGATGCCCAATCCCTACGGCCAGGGTGCAGGCCAGGCCCCGCCGTCCGCCCAGCAGTAGCCTCCGTTCGCGCCGCACGCGGAGCATCCGCTGGCCGTTCCCCCGGAAACCGGCCCTCGAGTTGACGGACTGTGTCGTCTGGCTCGAAGTCGGGCAGCAGTTTGCGGGAACTCGATCCGCTGGTGCAGCACTCTGTGGCGACTCGGTCACCGTCGACGACCCGAGCGGCGCTACTCCAGCTGCAGCGCGAGCCACAGGTTCGTGCGCTCCTCCACGCTCGCGAGCGGGCGCCCGATGAGCTTCTCGACGAGCGCGACCCGGTTCTTCAGCGTGTGCCGGTGGATGCCGAGCGCCCGCGCCGCCGGATCCCACTGGCCGTGGTGTTCGAGCCAGGTCCGCACATCGTTGACCAGGTCGGAGCCGTTCACGGCGTCGTGGTCACGCACCGGTCTCAGCAGCGTGCGCGCGATCTCGACCGCGTCGCCGTGCGGCAGCAGCGCAGCGAGGCCTCGCTCGGCCACGTCCGAGAAGACGACGACGGATGCCGCACCGTCGCCCCCGTCCCGGCTCGACGTGATCATGGCGCGCTCAAGCGCCTGCCCGGCCTGCCGGGTGCCCGTCGCCGCCTCACCCCAGTGCAGCGGCTCGGAGATGCCCGCCGCCAGGCCCAGCACCCGGGCGAGGTCGGCGGCCACCGCCGGGGCATCCGTGGCTGTCACGCCGGCAAAGACCCTGCCCTCGCTCGCCGCGAAGAATACGTTCTCGCCTCGAGCCTCCAGCTTGCTGAACAGCGCGTCGCGGGCGACGGCGGGGGGCGCGAACGCGACAAAGCTCACCGGCTCGGCCGGCAGCTCCCCACCCATCTGCTGCACGATCCGCCGCACCAGCGCGACGTTGCCCTCGAGCAGCGTCTGGAGCAGGCCGCTGCGCAGGAGCCCTCGCGCACGACCGAGTTCACGGTTCTGTTCCAGCGCCAGCCCGGTCAGCGCGACCACGCTCGTCACGACGGTCTGGTCGGCGGAGTCGAGCGGCCCTGCCCCGGCGAGAACGAGAACGCCGCGCAGGGCGTCGCGGCGGCCGAGGGTCTGCAGGGTCACGTGCCCGGCCTCATCGCTCATGGTCGAACTCGACCGCTGACCGCGGCCGATCAGCCGCTCCGCCTCCTGCAGGATCCGGGTCCGCGCCGGCTCCTCCGCCAGGGCAGGCATCGCGGATGCCTCGTCGAAAGTGAGCGAGAACGTCCCGCGCACATCGACGAGGGCGACGAAGCGGCGCTGCTGGCGCGACAGTTCCTTGAGGATCGACGCCGTGGCATCCGGGCGGAGCGCCGCGAACGAGATCGCGCGCTGGGCGTTGAGCGCCCAGGTGTCCCTGGCGTGCGCCGCCTCGGCCAGTCGGTCGGCCGCCTCCCGGATGACGGCGATGAACGGAACCCGGTACGGGACTTCGAACAGCGGCATGCCCAGCCGCTCGCACGCCGTCACGAGCTGGGGAGGCGTGCCCTGCACCACTTCGGTGCCGAAGCCGATGCCCAGGATGCCGTGCGCTGCGAGGCGCTGCACGTACTCGTCATAAGCGCCCGGTGTGGTGGAGACCGGGTCGAACTGCGTTCCGGTGGTCAGCACGACATGCCCGGCATCGAGGAACGGCGTCGGGTCGGCGAGGTCGGAACTGTGAATCCACGAGATCGGCGCCGTCATCCGCTCAGAGGGGCCCCCGGCCAGGAGGCTGAGTTCGAGGTCCCGGGTGTCGAGCAGGCGGCGGACGGTGGGATGCATGATCTCACCGTAGGCGATTTGCCACAGTGGTGAAAGAGGGTAAGTCTGCTGGCCAGTCCGGCAGTTCCCCGGGAAGCGGGCGGGCTTCTAGTCTGGCTACACGCACTTCGAAGGAGAACGACGACGATGACTCTCACCAGGACCGCCACCGGCGGGCCCGCGCTGGCCCAGGAACGCCGCATCGTGACAGCGATTCCTGGACCGCGCTCCGAGGAACTCATGGCGCGCAAGAACCGCGCCGTGGCATCCGCGGTCGGAACCACCATGCCGGTATTCGCCCAGGCGGCCGGCGGGGGCGTTGTCGTCGACGTCGACGACAACTCGTTCATCGACCTGGGCTCGGGCATCGCCGTCACCGGCGTCGGCAACAGCGCACCGCGCGTGGTCGAAGCGGTCCAGGCGCAGGTCGCCGCGTTCACCCACACCTGCTTCATGATCACGCCATACGACTCGTACGTCGAGGTGGCCGAGAAGCTCAACGAGCTCACGCCCGGCGACCACGAGAAGCGCAGCGCGCTCTTCAACTCGGGCGCCGAAGCCGTCGAGAACGCCGTCAAGGTCGCCAGGAGCTACACCGGCAAGCAGGCGGTCGTCGCCTTCGATCACGCCTACCACGGCCGCACGAACCTCACCATGGCGCTCACCGCCAAGTCGATGCCATACAAGAGCGGTTTCGGGCCGTTCGCGTCCGAGATCTACCGCGCCCCCATGTCCTACCCGTTCCGCGACGGCCTCAGCGGCGCCGAGGCGGCGAAGCAGGCCATCTCGATGATGGAGAAGCAGATCGGAGCGACGAACCTCGCCGCGATCATCGTCGAACCGATCCAGGGTGAGGGCGGGTTCATCGTCCCCGCCGCGGGATTCCTGCCCGCCCTCGTGGAATGGGCGAAGGCGAACGACGTGGTCTTCATCGCCGATGAGGTGCAGACCGGCTTCGCCCGCACCGGCGACCTGTTCGCCAGCAACCATGAAGGCATCGTGCCCGACATCGTCGTCACCGCGAAAGGCATCGCCGGCGGGCTCCCGCTCTCGGCGATCACCGGCCGCGCCGAGATCCTCGACGCCACCCACCCCGGTGGCCTCGGCGGAACCTACGGCGGCAACCCGCTGGCCTGTGCGGCCGCGCTCGCCGCCATCGACACCTACATCGACGACGACCTCGCCGGCGCCGCCCGCCGGATCGGCAGCGTGATCGTCGACCGGTTCACCGCCGCCCAGACGACGGACCCGCGCATCGGCGACATCCGCGGCCGCGGCGCCATGATCGCCGTCGAATTCGTCGACCCCGACACGAACGAACCGGATGCCGCATTGACCGGCCGTGTCGCGAAGGCCTGCCATGCCGAAGGCGTCATCGTGCTCACCTGCGGAACGTACGGCAACGTCATCCGCTTCCTCCCGCCCCTCTCGATCCCCGTCGACCTGCTCACCGAAGGCATCGACGTCGTCCTCACCGCATTGGAGAACGCATGACCATCCAGACCGAATCGCCCACCACCGCCCAGACCGAACTCCTCGCGAAGGTACCCACCGGCCTCTTCATCGGCGGCGAATGGCGCCAGACCGAGAAGACCATCGACGTGTTCGACCCGTCGACCGGTGACCTCCTCGTGTCGATCGCCGACGCATCCGCCGCCGACGCCACCGCGGCGCTCGACGCGGCTGTTGCCGTGCAGGACGAGTGGGCGGCCACCGCGCCGCGCACCCGGTCGAACATCCTGCGCAAGGCCTTCGACCTCATGCAGGAACGCCGCGACGAGTTCGCGCTCCTGATGACGCTGGAGATGGGCAAGCCCCTCGCCGAGTCGAACGGCGAAGTGACCTACGGCGGCGAGTTCCTGCGCTGGTTCAGCGAGGAAGCCGTGCGGATCACCGGCCGCTACGGCACCAACCCCGAGGGCACAGGGCGCATGATCGTCTCCCAGCACCCGGTCGGACCGTGCTACCTCATCACCCCGTGGAACTTCCCGCTGGCGATGGCGACACGCAAGATCGCCCCCGCGCTCGCCGCCGGCTGCACCGTCATCGTCAAGCCCGCATCGCTCACCCCGCTGACCACGCTGTACTTCGCGAAGCTTCTCGAAGAGGCCGGGGTGCCCGCCGGGGTCGTCAACGTCCTCACCACGTCCTCGTCCGCTGCCGTCACCGAGCCGCTGCTCGACGACCCCCGGCTGCGCAAGCTGAGCTTCACCGGCTCCACCCCGGTGGGTCAGAAGCTCATCCAGCAGTCGGCGAAGAACGTCCTCCGCACCTCGATGGAGCTCGGCGGCAACGCGCCGTTCGTCGTGTTCGACGACGCTGACCTCGGTGCCGCCGTGGACGGCGCGATCGCGGCCAAGTTCCGCAACATCGGCCAGGCCTGCACCGCCGCGAACCGGTTCATCGTGCACGCGTCGATCGCCGACGAATTCGCCCGCAGGGTCACCGACCGGGTCAAGGGCTTTGCGATCGGCCGTGGTACCGAAGAGGGCGTCACCATCGGGCCGCTCATCGACGACCGCGCGGTCAAGAAGGCCGGCGACCTCGTCGACGACGCCGTCGCCAAGGGCGCGACGGTCCTCACCGGCGGCAAGGCCGTCGACCGCCAGGGCAGCTTCTACGAGCCGACCGTGATCACCGACGTGCAGCAGGGCTCGAGCATCCTGCGCGAGGAGATCTTCGGACCGGTCCTCGCCATCGTTCCGTTCGAGGACGAAGCGGATGCCGTCCGGCTCGCGAATGACACGGAGTACGGTCTCGTCAGCTACGTCTTCACGAAGGACCTCGCCCGCGGCCAGCGCATGATCGACAAGCTGCAGACCGGCATGATGGGCCTCAATGTCGGCGTCATCTCCAACGCCGCCGCCCCCTTCGGCGGCGTCAAGCAGTCCGGGATCGGCCGCGAGGGTGGATTCGAGGGGATCCACGAATACCTCTCGACGAAGTACACGATGATCCCGGCCACGTAAGGCACCTCGTGCACAAGTGATGGAAGGAAGAACAATGGCCTTGCTCCAGAACTACATCAACGGCTCCTTCGTCGACGCCGCCGGCCCAGGGACGATCGACGTCGTCAGCCCCGCGACCGGCGACGTCGTCGCCGTCTCTCCCGTGTCGACAGACATCGACGTCGATGCGGCATTCGGCGCTGCGCGCACGGCGTTCACCACCTGGAAGCGCACGACTCCCGGCCAGCGGCAGTCGATGCTGCTGAAGATCGCGGATGCCATGGAGGCGAACGCCGACGAACTCGTCGAAGCGCAGCACCGCAACACCGGCCAGCCGCGCGAGACGATCCGCGTCGAAGAGGTGATCACCGGCGCAGACCACCTGCGGTTCTTCGCCGGCGCCGCCCGCGTGCTCGAAGGCAAAAGTGCGGGGGAGTACCTCGACGGGCACACCTCCTGGGTCCGCCGCGAGCCGATCGGTGTGGTCGCCCAGGTCACCCCGTGGAATTACCCGATCATGATGGCGATCTGGAAGATCGCACCGGCCCTCGCCGCCGGAAACACCGTGGTCCTCAAACCGAGCGACACGACCCCCGAGTCGACGCTCGTGCTCGCCCGCCTGACGCAGGGCATCCTCCCCGACGGTGTGCTCAACATCGTGCTCGGGGACGCGTCCACCGGGCAGCTCATGACCGAGCATCCCGTGCCGGGCCTCGTGTCGATCACCGGATCGGTGCGCGCCGGGATGGCGGTCGCGGCATCCGCGGCGAAGAACCTGCACCGCGCCCACCTCGAGCTCGGCGGAAAAGCGCCGGCGATCGTCTTCGCCGACGCCGACATCGCCGCGACCGCCGAAGGTGTCGCCGGGGCCGGCTACTTCAACGCCGGCCAGGACTGCACCGCAGTGACCCGGGTGCTCGTCCACGAATCCATCCACGACGAATTCGTCGCCGAACTGGTCAAGGCGGCTGAAGCCACCAGGACCGGAGATGCGGAGGACCCGGACGCCTACTACGGCCCGCTCAACAACGCGTCCCACTTCGAGAAGGTGTCGAACGTGATCGACAGCCTGCCGGCTCACGCCAAGGTCGTCACCGGCGGCCATCGGGTCGGTGAAAAGGGCTTCTACTACGCCCCGACGGTGATCACCGGGGTCAACCAGATCGACGCCTGTGTGCAGGAGGAGACGTTCGGCCCGGTGCTGACCGTGCAGACCTTCTCCACCGAGGAGCAGGCGATCGAGATGGCGAACGACGTGCCGTACGCTCTTGCGTCGAGCGTCTGGACCTCAGACCACGGCACCGCACTGCGGGTCTCCCGTGACCTGGACTTCGGCGCCGTCTGGATCAACACCCACATCCTGCTCGCCGCCGAGATGCCGCACGGCGGGTTCAAGATGTCGGGGTACGGCAAGGACCTCTCGTCGTACGGGCTCGAGGACTACACCCGGATCAAGCACGTGATGTCTGCGCTGTAGCCCGCTCTCCGCGAGTCGCTGGGTTTGAGGGGGTCGGGCCTGTGGCCCACCCCTCAAACCCAGCAACTCGCGGCAAGAAGGAAGGAAAACTCATGACCGAACTGCAACGCGACGTCGTCATCATCGGCGCCGGGGCATCCGGCCTCACCGCGGCCACGAAACTGCGCGAAGCGGGCCTCAGTGTCGCCGTGCTCGAAGCGCGCGACCGGGTCGGCGGGCGCCTGTGGACGAACGAGATCGAGGGGGCCACTCTCGAGATCGGCGGCCAGTGGGTCTCGCCCGATCAGGATGCGCTGATCGAGACGCTCGCTGAGCTCGGCCTCGAGACCTACTCCCGTTACCGCGAGGGTGACAGCGTCTACATCAACGCCGTCGGTGAACTGACGCGGTTCACGGGGGAGCTGTTTCCGGTGAGGGCGTCGACCCAGCGCGAGATGGAACGGCTCATCCACGTGCTCGATGCCCTCGTCGCCGACATCGGCGCGCGTGAACCCTGGGCGCACCCGATGGCCGAGGAACTCGACTCGGTCACCTGGATCGAGTGGCTCGAAAGCCAGACCGACGACGTCGAAGCGCGCGACAACATCGCCCTGTTCATCGCCGAGGCCATGATCACCAAGCCGGCGCATGCGTTCTCGGCCCTGCAGGCCATCCTGATGGCGGCATCCGCCGGAAGTTTCTCGCACCTCGTCGACGCGGATTTCATCCTCGACAAGCGGGTCATCGGTGGACTGCAGCAGGTGCCTCTGCTGCTGGCCGAGAAGCTCGGCGACGACGTGTTCCTGGGCCAGCCGGTACGGAGGCTCCAGTGGAGCGACGGCGGCGTCACCGCGGTGGCCGACGGCATGACCGTGACCGCGAAGCACGCGATCGTCGCCGTTCCGCCGAACCTGTACTCCCGGATCGATTTCCAGCCGCCGCTGCCGCGTCGCCAGCAGCAGATGCACCAGCACCTCTCGCTGGGGTTCGTCATCAAGGTCCACGCGGTCTATTCGACGCCGTTCTGGCGGGATGCCGGCCTCTCCGGCACCTCGTTCAGCCCGTACGAGATCGTGCACGAGGCCTACGACAACACCAACCACGCTGACCCGCGCGGCACCCTCGTCGGGTTCGTCTCAGACCGCAAGGCCGATGCGATGTTCGGCCTGACCGCCGAGGAGCGCAAACGGGCCATCCTCACCTCGCTGTCGCACTACTACGGGGAGCAGGCGCTCGACCCGGTCGTCTACTACGAGAGCGACTGGGGCGCTGAGGAGTGGACGCGGGGTGCATACGCCGCCAGCTTCGACATGGGCGGGCTCTCCCGGTACGGCGCTGACCTGCGCACGCCGGTCGGTCCGATCCACTGGTCGTGCAGTGACCTCGCCGCCGAGGGGTACCAGCACGTCGACGGCGCCATCCGCGTCGGCCGTGAAACCGCCGAGGCCATCGTCGCCAGGCACTCCGACCGTCCGCTCCCCGCCCGGCCCGCCCGCGCCTGACCCCGCACCCCAACACGACCGGAATCGCAAAGGAGCGATCGCCACATGCGATACATCGTTGGCTACACCGATACCCCGGCAGGCGCCGATGCGCTCGCGCTCGGAGTGCGGCTGGCACGGTCAATGGACGCCACACTCGACATCGTCACCGTGCTGCGGAGCGAAGCACGACCGACGCTCGTCCCGGCGGACGCCGGGTATGAGCGGTTTCTCCACGAGACGGCGCAGGGCTGGTTGAAGGACGCCGCTGCGGCGGTCCCGCGCGATGTGAGGTCCGAGGGCCACATCGTCTACGCCGAATCCTTCGCCCGCGGCCTGCTCGACGTGAGCCGTGACCTCGACGGGTCGATGATCATCATCGGAGCAGCGCGCGGTGGGCTCCTCGGCCGCGCCACCGTCGGCAGTGTGGCCGGTGCCCTCCTCCACTCCGCCGTGGTTCCTGTGGCCCTCGCCCCGGAAGGGTCGGGATCCACCGTCGGCCTGAACCGACTCACCAGGGTCACCTGCGCCCTCGGCACGAGAGCCGGTGCCACTGAACTGCTGGATGCCGCCGTCCTCGTCGCCCGCGCGGCCCGCGTGCCGCTGCGGCTGATCTCCCTCGTCACCCTCGACATGGACGACATGGCGACCCCGCCGGATATCGCCGAACGCGCCGCAACACACGCCGAACGCGTGCTCGCGTACGCCGCCGAGCACCTGCCGAAGGACATCGACGTCACCGTGCTCACGGCATCCGGAACCCGCGTCGAGGAGGCCGTCGGGCAGGTGGACTGGGAACCGGGCGAGATCGTCTTCGTCGGATCCAGCCGGCTCGCCAAACCGCGACACATCTTTCTGGGCACGACCGCGGCGAAGATGCTGCGCGAACTGTCCGTCCCCATGGTCGTGGTTCCCCGCGACCCCGCTCTGACTCTGGAGGATTGACCCATGTCCACAACGAAGCCCGCTACCGGGCTGTCGAAGAAAGGGCTGAGCGCCGGCTCGGTCGGCCTGATCGGTGCCATCGTCATCGGCATCTCGTGCATCGCCCCCGCCTACACGATGACCGCGGCACTCGGCCCGACCGTGTCCGAGGTCGGCCTCCAGGTGCCCGCCATCATCCTCGTCGGGTTCATCCCGATGCTTCTCGTGGCGTTCGGCTACCGGGAACTCAACCGGGCCATGCCCGACAGCGGAACGTCGTTCACCTGGGCCACCCGCGCCTTCGGACCGTGGATCGGCTGGATGGCCGGCTGGGGGCTGATCGCGGCCACCATCCTCGTCCTGTCGAACCTGGCCGGCATCGCCGTGGACTTCTTCTACCTGATGCTCTCGCAGATCTTCAACAACCCGGACCTCGCGGACCTCGCGCTCAACCCGATCATCAACGTGGCCACCTGTCTGGCGTTCATGCTCGGCGCGACGGCGATCTCCTACCGCGACATGCAGACCACCCAGAAGGTGCAGTACGTCCTCGTCGGGTTCCAGGTGCTCGTGCTCGTCCTGTTCGGTGTCGTCGCGTTCATCCACGTCGCCAACGGCACCGCCTTCGACCCCACACCCGTGACCCTCGAGTGGTTCAACCCGTTCGCGGTCGAGTCGTTCAGCGCCTTCGCCGCCGGCCTCTCCCTGTCGATCTTCATCTTCTGGGGCTGGGATGTCACGCTCACGATGAACGAAGAGACGAAGGGTTCGCGGTCCACCCCCGGCCGGGCCGCGACGCTCACGATCATCATCATCGTCCTCCTCTACCTGCTCATCGCGACCGCCTCGATCAGTTTCGCCGGCATCGGCACGGGCGAATTCGGGCTCGGCAATGAGGAGATCCAGGGCAACGTGTTCTTCGCACTGGCCGGTCCGGTGCTCGGTCCGCTCGCCATCCTCGTGTCGATCGCCGTGCTCTCCAGCTCGGCGGCGTCGCTGCAGTCGACGTTCGTCTCGCCTGCGCGAACGCTGCTCGCGATGGGCCACTACGGTGCTCTGCCGTCACAGTTCGCCCGGGTCTCGCCGCGGTTCCTCACTCCCGGGTATGCGACGATCGTGTCGAGCGTCGTGGCATCCGCCTTCTACGCGATCATGCGGTTCATCTCCGAAGACGTGCTCTGGGACACCATCACGGCGCTCGGCATGATGATCTGCTTCTACTACGGCATCACGGCGTTCGCGGTGGTCTGGTACTTCCGCAAGCAGGTCTTCGCGTCGGCCAGGAACTTCTTCTTCCAGCTGCTGTTCCCGCTGGTCGGCGGGCTCATCCTCGCGGTGCTGTTCTTCACCACGATCATCGACAGCATGGACCCGGACTACGGCTCCGGCTCGAACATCGGCGGCGTCGGCCTCGTGTTCATCCTCGGCATGGCCGTCATCCTGTCGGGCATCGTCATCATGATCGTCCAGGCGATCCGCCGTCCGGCGTTCTTCCGGGGCGAGACCCTCTCCCGCGGCGTCTCGGACGGGAAGGAGGACGACGCGCTCGACGAGCTCCCGGTCTGACCCCTCCCGCCAGTTGCTGGGTGTGAGGGGGTTCCGCCGGCGGCGGACCCCCTCAATGTCAGCACCTCGAATAGCGGCTGGAGGTCATGGGGCATACCCTGAGGACGGCGAGCGCGAGGCTTTCGACCGTCGGTCTCACGGTTCGCGCATCACACCCTCACTCTGACCCAGGCGGTCGAGCATTAGGAGCGCATCATGCTTTCCGACACATCCCGTCCCGTCATCGAAGCCACACTTCCTGTGGTGGGCGAGAACATCCAGGAGATCGCCCAGCGTTTCTACGCGCACATGTTCGAGGAGAACCCGGGGCTGATGGACGGGCTCTTCAACCGGGGGAACCAGGCCGACGGCCGCCAACAGCAGGCTCTGGCCGGATCGGTCGCGGCGTTCGCCAGCATGCTGGTGACCACCCCGGACCAGCTGCCTGACCACCTGCTGTCCCGCATCTCCCACAAACACGTCTCTCTTGGCCTGCGCCCGGACCAGTACCAGGTCGTGCACGACCACCTGATGTGGGCGATCGTCGACGTGCTCGGCGACGCCGTCACCCCCGAGGTCGCCGCCGCGTGGGACGAAGTGTACTGGCTCATGGCCAACCTGCTGATCAACAATGAGCGGGGCCTCTACGACGCCGTCCGGTTGACGCCGGAGACTGTGTGGCGCACGTGGCGCGTCGCCCAGCGAATCCAGGAAACGGAGGACGTCGTGACCTTCGTGGTGGAAAGAACCGATGAACGCGATGTGAAGCCGTCGCTTCCCGGGCAGTACGTCACCATCAAGATGCTCATGCCAGACGGTGTGCACCAGCCCCGGCAGTACAGCCTGACCCGGGCCGACGATGGTGAGCATCGCCAGTTCTCCGTCAAGAGGGTTCACGGTCTGGACGCGCCGGACGGAGAGGTCTCCAACCTGCTGCACAACAGTGTCCAGGTCGGCGATGAGGTCACGCTCAGTGCGCCGTTCGGCGACGTGGTCCTCAAGCTCACCGACCGCCCGATCGTGCTCGCCAGTGCCGGCATCGGTGTGACTCCGATGGCCGGGATGCTGTCACACCTGGTCCGGATCGGCAGCAAGCGCCGGGTGGCCATCCTGCACGCCGACAACTCGGTCGACACCTTCGCGCTTCGCCGTCAGATCCAGGACGATCTCGCGGCGATGCCGGATGCGTCCCTCACCACCTGGTTCCTCGAACCGTCGAAACCAACGCAGGTGGTCGACGGGGAACTTGCCGGCTTCATGGACGTCAGCACAATCGAGCTCCCCGCGTATGCCGAGTACTACCTGTGCGGCCCGCTGCCGTTCATGCAGGCGGTGCGGAGCGCCCTCATCGCCCGGGGCGTGCCGGCGAGCGACATCCAGTACGAGGTCTTCGGTCCGGATCTGTGGCTGGCGGACTTCGCCTGACATCCCACGCGAGTTGCTGGGTGTGAGGGGGTTCCGCCGGCGGCGGACCCCCTCAACGTCAGCACCCCGCGGCGCCTGTTGTTCACCTCGCTGTGGTTGAGTGAAGAGCGTGACACCGCATACCCCTCTCGCACGGCGCCTCGGCCTCGGCGACGCCATCTTCATCGGGCTGGGCTCCATGATCGGGGCCGGCGTCTTTGCCGCGTTCGCCCCGGCTGCGGCCGCGGCGGGCTGGGGTTTGCTCGTCGGCCTCGTTCTCGCCGCGATCATCGCCTACTGCAACGCGACGGCGTCGGCCCAGCTCGCCGCCCAGTACCCGTCGTCGGGCGGCACCTACGTCTACGGTAGGGAACGCCTCGGCGCGTGGTGGGGGTTCGCCGCCGGGTGGAGCTTCGTGGTCGGAAAGACCGCGAGCTGCGCCGCCATGGCCCTCACCTTCGCGGCGTACGCAGCGCCCGTCGGATGGGAGAAGCCGATCGCCGTCCTCGCCGTCGCGGGTCTCGTCCTGGTGAACTACTTCGGCGTCACCCGCACGGCGTTCCTCACCCGCATCCTCGTCGTGGCGTCCCTCCTCGTGCTCGCGGTGGTGGTGGCCGCCGGGCTCGCGTCGCCGTCATCGTCGGTCGGGTCGCCCGGGCTGTTCGGCGCGGGCGTCTACGGCATCCTGCAATCGGCGGGCCTGCTGTTCTTCGCTTTCGCCGGGTACGCCCGCATCGCCACGATGGGCGAAGAAGTCCGCGACCCCGCACGCACCATCCCCCGCGCCATCGTTGCCGCGCTGGCCGCGGTCGTCGCAATCTATGCCGTGGTGGCGGTCGTGGCGCTCCGCACACTCGGGCCGGTCGATCTCGCGGCGTCCACGGCGCCGCTCGTCGAGGTGGCCCTGTCTGGGGGCTGGGACTGGGCGGCCCCGGTCGTGCGGGTCGGCGCAGCCGCGGCGTCACTTGGTGCGCTGCTCGCCCTCGTCGCCGGCATCGGGCGCACGAGCCTGGCCATGGCGCGCGAAGGTGACCTTCCGCGCGCGCTTGCGGCGGTGCATCCGCGGTACAGGGTCCCGCACCGAGCAGAGCTCACGCTGGGTGCGATCGTTATCGTCGTGGTGCTCATCGCCGACCTGCGCGGGGCGATCGCGTTCTCGTCGTTCGGGGTGCTGCTCTACTACTTCGTCGCGAACCTTGCGGCGTTCCGGCAGGAGCACGCGGTGCGCCGCTTCCCGCGGTGGCTGCAGGTGCTCGGAATGGCCGGATGCCTCCTCCTCGTCGCCACGCTGCCGCCACTCGGGATCGCGGTCGGGGTGGCGGTGCTCGCCGCCGGGCTCATCGGTCGGCTCGTGGTGCGGCGGCGGTAACCGCGAAATGCTGCATTTGAGGGGGTTCCGCCCGAGGTGCACCCCCTCACGTTCAGCAACTCGCGACGGGGTGGCTACGCGCGGTAGAACGCCACGGTTGCGTCGAGGGCCGCGTCCCAGTCGGTGGCCCGCACCCCGAGTTCCCGTTCGGTTTCGGCGGCATCCGAGAAGAACGGCATCCGGAACTGATAGCTCGACGCCGCGACCTCCCGCAGGACCGGATTGAACACGCCGACCCCGCGAAGCAGCCAGTCCGGCAGACCGGAGATCGACCCGCGAACCCCGTAACGGTCGTTGACCTGTTCGCAGATCTCGGTGCGGCTCAGTGTCGTCGCGGCCGGGACATGCCAGATGCGCCTCCAGTCGCCGGGAAACCCGGATGCCGCGACGAGCGTGCTCGCGATGTCGGGCAGGTACGCCCAGCTGTGCATCAACGAGGGGTCGCCGATCGCGGTGGACCGTTTGCCGGCGAGGATCGGGTCGAAGAAGCGCGTGCCGAGGTGGGCCTCGGCTCCCGCGCCCGGGCCGAAGTAGTCGCTCGCGCGCACCTCGACCGCGCGCACGTCGCCGCGCTCGGTGGCCGAGCGGAAGGCCGACCAGATGTCGCGCCGCACCTCGCCTTTCGACTCGGCGGGTTCCTCCGGGGAATGCTCGGTCATCGGCATCGTGGCCCGCCCGTACGAGTAGAGGGTACCCATCATCACGATGTCCGCTCCCGTCGTCCGCGCGGCGCGGAGAACGGCATCCACGATCGGAGGCCACTCGATGCGCCAGCGGTGGTACGGCGGATTCGTGCAGACGACGATCGTCGAGCGTCCGGTCGCTGCCCGGGTGAGTGCGTCGGCGTCGCCGGCGTCGAGCCCGACGGCCGCGGCGCCGGGCACAGCCGTCGCCGACCGTGTCGCCACGAGAACGTCGAGGCCGCGATCCAGGAAGGCGCGGGTCGTGGTCGACCCGACCGCCCCGGCACCCAGGACGAGAACACTCACGGCGAACGCCTGCTCGTCTCGAAGGACGCTGCAAGAGCCTCGAGCGTGACGGTTCGTTCCTTCTTCGCTATCCTGCGCAGAAGGCCGGTCGCCAGCCGGTACATCCCGTACGTCTGCAGCCTGGCGTCGTGATGCACGAGCGTGGAGCCTTCAGCGCTCGGTTCGAGTCGGTACGCAGGCCATCCCTCGAGCGTGACCGTGCCTCGTTTGGACGTGTCCCACCAGTGGTACACCAGCGCGTGCGGCGGCTGGAACCCGACGATCTCGCCGGGAGTCGGACCAAAGGTCGTCTGGTCACGGTACGTCGTTCCGAGGGCGGGTGGCCCGGGCGAGGTCTGCTGGGTGCGCCGCAGCGTACTTCCCTTTTTGGGCATCCACTCGTTGTACCCGTTGATGTCGGCCAGCCGGGCGAAGACATCCGAAATCTCCGCATGCACGACGCGGGTCAGGGTGAACTCGATGACGCCCATGACTCCGCAGTCACATCCCTGGCTTTAGCGGAAGTTGATGAACTGCAGGTCGATGTCGAGGTCCTTGCCCTTGAGCAGGGCGATCGTCTCCTGGAGGTCGTCGCGGCTCTTCGACTGCACACGCAGCTCGTCGCCCTGGATCTGGCTTTTGACGCCCTTCGGGCCCTCGTCGCGGATGATCTTGTTGATCTTCTTCGCGTTCTCCTGCGTGATGCCGTCTTTGAGCTCCGCTTCGATGCGGTACTCCTTGCCGCTCGCGTATGGGTCGCCGGACTCGAGGCTCTTGAGCGAGATGCCGCGCTTGATGAGCTTGGTCTGGAACACGTCGAGGATCGCCTTCACGCGCTCTTCGCTGTTCGCCTTCATGAGGATCTTGTCGCCGGATTGCGCGATGGACGCCCCGGTGCCTTTGAAGTCGTAGCGCTGCTCGATCTCCTTGTGCGCCTGGTGGAGGGCGTTGTCCGCCTCCATCTTGTCGACCTTGCTGACGACGTCAAACGATGAATCTGCCATGGGCCCAGCCTACGGCTTTCCGCGGGAGAAGGGGCAGGGGCGCTGGCGGGCCCCGACGTCATCCGATCCGGACGGGGTCACCCGGTGCGCCGGGTGACTTCGACCGTAGTGGGTGACCTGGCGACGTCAGGGCGCGGGCCGCGCCGTCGACGAGCGCACGATGAGCTCGTACGGCAGCGGCACGGCGGTGCTCTCCGGGGCATCCGCGGTCGGCTCGAGCAGCTGCATCAGCGCCTCGACGGCGTGCTCGCCCTGCCGACGGGGGAACTGCGCGATCGTCGTCAGGCCGAAGAACGCCGACAGCTGGTGATCGTCGATACCGACGATGGAGAGATCCTGGGGAACGTGGAGGCCGAGATCGCGGGCGGCGAGGATGCTGCCGATCGCCATCTCGTCGGAGGAGGCCACGATCGCGGTCGGCCGGTTGTGCGGGCTGCCGAGCAGTTGCTTGGCCGCCTCGTAACCGCCGGGCAAGGTGAAGTCCGCCGGACGGAACAGGGACTGGTCGACCGGCACACCGGCATCCTGCAGCGCACCCTCGTAGCCGATGCGCCGGTTGGACGGCAGGTGGAAGTCGAGGTCGAACTCCTTGCCGCCCCCGATGTGGGCGATGCGGGTGTGGCCGAGGCCGAGCAGGTGTTCGGTGGCGAGCCGGGCGACGGCGACGTCGTCCATGGTGAGGCTGAACACCCCGGGAATGGGTCCACCCACCCCGATCAGCGGTTTACCCATCGCGTGCAGGCTCGAGACTTCGGCCTCGGTGAGTTCGAGGCCGATCGCGATGACCGCGTCGACCCGTTGCCGCAGCAGGAAGTGGTCGAACACGCTCTTGCGCTCCTCGCCGCCCCCGGTGAGGTTGTACAGGGTCAGGTCGTAGCCCTGGCGGAGCAGGGCGCTCTCCGCACCCTCGATGACGGAGGCGAAGAACCAGTGGTTGAGGAACGGCACGACGACCCCGACGTTGCGGGTTCGGCCGGAGGCGAGGCTCGACGCGTTCGACGACACGACGTAGTCGAGGTCGGCGGCGGCCTGGGCGACCTTCAACCGGGTCGCCTCGGAGACGTAGCCCCGGCCGCTGAGCGCCCGTGACACCGTTGCCGTCGAGACGCCGGCCAGACGCGCGACCTCGTCGATGCCCGCCATGGGGACCCCTTTGGGTAAGAGTGGATGCCAGTGGCAAGCTTAGCGACGCACCGCGGCACACACGACGGGCGGTGGCGCCGCGCACGCCGGTGTGGGACGCTCGGTAACGGACGAAGGGGGATGCCCATGCACAGGGACGATGAACGAGTGGTTGTCGTCGGTGACGCGCTCATCGACGAGCTCCGGGATGCCGCCGGGAGCCAGGATTTCGTCGGCGGTGCCGCGCTCAACGTCGCCGTCGGATTGTCCCGGCTCGGCGTGCCCACCACCCTGATCGCGATGGTCGGTGACGACGCCGACGGACAGCGCATCCGCGCTTTCCTCGACCAGTACGGTGTGGAGCTGCTCGCGACCCCCGGCCTGCTCGGCTCGTCCCGTGCGACGAGCGACCGCACCGAGGGCGAGCCCCGGTACGTCTTCAACGCCGCCGCCCGGGCTCGCCGCATCGTGTTCGGCGACGAGGAGCGGCTGGCGATCGCCGATGCCCGCCTCGTCGTGGTCAGCTGCTTTCCGTTCGACGATGACGAGCAAGCCGCCGCTCTGGAAGAGTCGGTGGCGAACCCCGCGCGCCGGCTCGTTCTCGACCCGAACCCACGCGCGGGGATGCTGCACGACGCTGGGCGGTTCGTGTCGAACTTCGAGCGCCTGGCGGCGGCCTCCCTGCTCTGCAAGGTCGGCGATGAGGATGCCCAGCTGCTCTACGGCACCGACCTGCCGCAACTCGTTGCGCGACTGAGGCAGGTCGGTGCGGCGAACGTGCTGGCGACGGCCGGCCGGAGCGGGGCATCCGTCTCGACGCCGACGACGACCGTCTCACGCCCCATCGTTGACCTGCCCGGACCCGTCGTCGACACGATGGGAGCGGGGGATGCCACGCTCGCCGCAGTGGTGCACACCCTCGTCACGGCAGGGTTCCCGGCGGGCGACGCGGAGTGGGGCCGGCTGCTCGACGACGCCATGCTCATCGCCGCTCACACCTGCCGAAGTTCCGGTGCGCTGCTGCAGCTGCCGCCGGTGGCGTGAAGCGCCCGCCGATTCGCGGAAAAGCTCCGTCACAGAGTACTATTTTCAAGCGCCTTCGGTTGTCTGTACAAGTCGGTCGAGTGCGTCTGGCGAGTTACCCAAGCGGCCAAAGGGATCTGACTGTAAATCAGACTGCTCAGCATTCGGGGGTTCGAATCCCTCACTCGCCACGCTGGGATTGTGCATCGAACAACCCGAAAGCCCCTTCACTCTGAAGGGGCTTTTTTCGTTCGGGGGTGGCTCCCTCGCCGCGGTCCCGGGTCAGGCCTGAGCCGCCCGGAAGGCTTCGTCGTCGAGCATCACGCCGGGGTTCAGCAGCCGGTGCGGGTCGAGGGCCAGTTTGATCGCGGCCATCACCTCGAGTGAGTCTCCGTGTTCCTGCCGCAACGCCGGTTTCTTGCCGAACCCGATGCCGTGCTCGCCGGTGGAGGTGCCATCCATCGCCAGGGCGCGGGTGATCAGCCGGTCGTTGACCTCGTGCGCCTTGGCAAGCGAGTCCTCGTCGCCGGGGACGAGCACGAAGGCCAGGTGGAAGTTGCCGTCGCCGACGTGGCCGACGATCGGGGCCAGCAGCCCGGCCGCTTCGACATCCGCCTGGGTGAGCGCGATGCACTCGGCGAGCCGGCTGATCGGCACGCAGACATCGGTGGACCAGGTGTGCGCACCGTCGACCAGGGCGGCAGAAGCGGGCAGGGCGTCGTGCCGTGCACTCCAGATTGCGTCGATGGTCACGGGATCATGCGACGACTGCAGGTCGATCGCCCCGCGCTCCCCGGCGAGAGCGGCGAGGACGCGCAACTCCTCGGTCACCGCGGCCTCACTGCCCTGCACCTCGAAGATGAGCGTGGGAACTTCGGCGAACCCGGAGCCGGTGAACCGGTTGATGGCCACCATCGACGGCGTGTCGAGCAGCTCCACCCGGGAGATCGGGATCTCCCGGCGCAGCGCCTCATAGACGACGTCGGTGGCGTCGGACAGGGCGGTGAAGCCGCAGATCATCGCCGCGCTGTGGCGGGGGATGCCGTGAACCCTCACGACCGCCTCGGTGATGACGCCGAGAGTGCCTTCGGCGCCCACGAACAGGTGCGTGAGGTCGTACCCGGCGGCAGACTTGCGAGTGCGCGAACCGGTGCGGATGACGCGGC
Organism: Mycetocola sp. 2940; assembly: GCF_040548835.1. Taxonomy (NCBI): domain Bacteria; kingdom Bacillati; phylum Actinomycetota; class Actinomycetes; order Micrococcales; family Microbacteriaceae; genus Mycetocola; species Mycetocola sp. 2940. The sequence goes on along the minus strand of NZ_JBEPSK010000018.1, from coordinate 12,867 downwards.
CGTCGGCCAGCACCACCGTCAGCGCCATCACGTTCTCGCGCATCGTGCCGTACCGCACGGCGTTCGTGCCGCTTGCCCGGGTGGAAAGCATGCCTCCCATCGACGCGTCGACGCCCGGGCCCGCAGGAAAGAACAGGCCGTCCTCGCGGAGCCGGGCGTTGAGGACGCTCTTCATCAGCCCGGGCTGCACCACCGCGTCGAAATCCTGGGGGTGCACGGCCACAATCGCGTCCATTCCCCGCAGGTCGAGCACAACCACGCCGTCCCTGGCGTTGGAGGCGCCCTCGAGTCCGGTGCCTGACCCTCGGGGGACAACGGGTATCCGATGCCGATGGCATACGGCGAGTGTCGCCGAAACCTGCTCCGTGCTGGTGCACCGGACGACCACTGCCGGGCGGGCGTAGTGGTGATGGGAACGGTCATGCGCCACTTCGTCGAGGGCGTCCGGGTCGATCGACACGGCTCCGGCTGGGAGGACGCGGTTCAGGTCGGCGACCACGGCGCTGACGTCCGTCTCAGGTGCGGGGATCGTGCCGGGGATCCCGGTGTCAGTGGTGATCATCGACGGCTGGAGCCTTTCGGTCGGTTCTCCGACGGAGGGATTTTCGATCGGGATGTCAAAACTAACCGCTGGGCGGGAGTCTGATTGGCCGATACCGGCGATTTCCGTCCGAGTTCTCACACGCGAAATACGGTCGAATTGAAGCGGAAATACCCGAGACCTCGGTCCTTGACATGTTCGCCGAACCCGGGCTGCGGGCGCTCCAGCCCGGGCGGCGAACAGCTCACCCCTCGAGGTCGCGCAGGTGCCGGTACTGGCCCTTGAAGTAGAGCAGGGGGTCCGCTGTGTGCCACTCCGGCGGGCTCATCTGGTGGACCCGGCCGATGACGATGTAGTGGTCGCCGGCCTCATGCTCGGCCCAGATCTCGCAGTCGAGCCACATGAGGGTGTTCGAGATCACGGGGTTTCCGGCCTGGGTGGGGGACCAGTCGATGCCCGCCCATTTGTCGGTGCCCTTGCGTGCGAACTGATTGGACACCGTGTGCTGGTCGTGTGCGAGAACGTTCACGGCGAACCGCCCGGTTTCCCGCACGCGGGGATAGGTGGTCGAGTTCGTCATGACGCTGAACGACACGAGCGGTGGTTCGGTGGAGACCGAGTAGAACGACTGGCAGGTGAATCCCACGGGTCCTTCTTCGTCGATGCCGCTGATGATCGTGATGCCCGAGGCGTAGTGCCCGAGGGTGTCGCGGAAAACGCGGGGGTCGAACGCGGGGTGGGTGGTCATCGTCTGTTCTGGGGCGATTGTCATGTTATTCAGCTCCCCGTTGCGGTTAGACAGCCGATGATGAAGGAGAAGCGGCACCGCGCGTGCTCGCGGCGACGGCCGACAGGCGGCCGAGGTTGGCGGCGTATTCCGCGGCGGCCTGCCCGACGATCTCGTCGAGCTGGTCCATCTGCCCGGCCACGAAATAGAACCCGCGGCCGGGAACGACGGCCCCGAGCTCCACCAGCAGTGGTGCGAGGTTGACCGTCGGCCCCATGGCGTGGGACAGGTCGGCGCCGGTGTGCACGGGGATGGCTGTCACCCCCGCGAGCCCGTTCGCCGGATAGCGGTCGAGGAACGCCTTCAGAAGGCCGGTGTAACTGGCCTTGTAGGTGGGCGACGCGAAGACGACAAGATCACTCTGCGCCACACGGGCGTTGAGTGCCGCCATCTCGTCCGATGGCCACGCGAAGATCTCGGCCGTGTGGTCGGCCAGATCGATGACCTCGAGGTCGTACGTGCCAGGGACGAGGAGTGTCTCGACCAGGGTTGTCGCAACCTTGAGGGTGCGCGACTTCGGCTTCGGATTGCCGACGACGACCATCGCCTTCAGTGCCATAGCTTCTCACTTCATACCGATTGACAGGAAATGAGGATGCCGTCCGCGACCACCCGGACGAACGATCAGACCGCTTGCCGAGGGTGGAGACGCCGGTATCTCTCACACGCCCCCGAGATTTTTTGGCCCGGTAAGCCCGCAACGGCTTACGTTGCTTTCTCAGTATCGCCGCCGAACGTTACGACCGTATTACGCGAGGATCACCGCGACGAACGCAGGAGGTGCCCTCACCAACCGGGTCCTGTGTCGTTCACTCGCCCCGAGGCTGATCCCGTACGGCCACGCTCACGCGGTCGTTCGGGGTGTCGCCTGCAGAGGACGCCTGGGCGTCCTCCATCCCGGCGAGCATCGCCGCGAGAAAGAAGATGGCGACCGTCACGAGGACCCAGGCGTAGATCCCGCCCATCCGGGTGAAGTGGGTCCGCTCGATGGGTGCCGGAGGCACTGCCTGCATTGTCACGGGGTCGTGGGTCAACGTTTCGCTACTGATTGTCATGTGTTTTGCAATCCCCCAACGGTGCGGCAGAAATTATTGACGGAATGGCCGCTCCGGACTTCAGCCTATGGTCGTCTGCCTCTTTCGACGGTGGCTTGACTTTCCCGCTTTTCGTCAGGCGGCGCGATGCCTTAACTCCAACAGGGTGCCCCGCCGACGGCGGGGGCACCCTGTTGGAGAAAGCAGATTACGCGGCGACGAGAGCCTCGGCGCGAACGGACTCGAGTGCCTTGGTCCACGGCACGAGCTGGTCGAGAACCGGTGCGAGCGTCGCTGCCGACTGCTCGGTCGGAGCGAAGGTGCTGAAGTTCTCGAAATCGGTGAAGAGGCTGAACATGCCGGTCTTCTGAACGTGAGCGATCTGCAGTTCGGAGAGGATCCCACGGAGGTGCTCGGCTGCGCGGACGCCCATGGCCGAACCGTAGCCGACGATGCCGGCCGCCTTGTTGCTGAACTCGGCGTTCAGGTAGGACAGGGCGTTGGCGAGCGCGGGGGTGACGGTGTGGTTGTACTCACCCGTGATGAAGACGAAGCCGTCGAACTCGGAAATCTTCTCGGCCCAGACCTTGGTGTGGTCGTTCGTGTAGTTCTGGTACGCGGCCGGGTACGCCTCGTCGAGCAGCGGAAGGTTGAAGTCGGCAATGTCGACCAGTTCGAACTCTGCATCCGAGCGCAGTTGCGCCTGTGCGAGTACCCACTCGGCAACGCCGCGGTTGACGCGGCCGGGACGGGTGCTTCCGGTGACGATGGCGATCTTAGTCATTGAAGACCTTTCCAATAGTTGATGTGTCAATTAGTCTGACAGAGGAAGTCTGCCGGACTTTGATTGTCGTGTCAACTAAATGGGAGGTCCAGGTGATGAACGCAGACAACTCCCAGTCAACGCGGTGGCTGGACGAGCGCGAGAAACAGGTGTGGCTCACCCTCCGCGAGTTCATCTGGGGATTCCCCGCTGCCCTCGACCGGCAGGCGCAGCGCGACTCGTCCCTCTCCATCGTCGAGTACTCGGTCCTCTCGACGCTGTCCGAGACACCCGAGGCGCGGATGCGGGCGGGAGACCTCGCCGCGGAACTCGGCTGGCAGCGCAGCCGGCTGTCGCATCTCATGGGCAGGATGGAAGCGAAGGGTGTCGTGGAGCGGATGCACTCCGATCTCGACGGCCGCGGCCAGGATGTCGTCCTCACCGACGCCGGATGGGCGGCGATCCGCGCGGCAGCGCCCGGGCACGTGACCTTCGTGCGCGAGGTCGTGTTCGATCCGCTTACCCCCGCCGAACAGGATGTGCTCGAGTCGGCGCTGACCCGGATCCGTGCCCGCATCGCCGAAGACGGGCTCTGGGCGGGGTCGGCGGGCGTGTCATGCCCTCCTGGGAACTCGTCCCAGAATGCCTGCGAGCCGGGCGCCTGAGCCCGGCCGCGCTCGTGGTCTAGCGTTGGTGCCATGACACGCGAGCTGCAGAACCTGGCCACCGAGATCGCCCTGAGAGCCGGCGAACTCATCCTCCGGCGCCGGACCGAGGGCGTGCCGGCCACGACCTCGAAGTCGTCGGTCGAGGATGTCGTCACCCTCGCCGATCACGAATCCGAAGCCCTCATCCGAAGCCTGCTGGCGGACGCCAGACCCCACGACGGGTTCTTCGGCGAGGAGTCAGAGGCGTCATCGAGCACGAGCGGCCTGACCTGGGTCGTCGACCCGATCGACGGCACCGTCAACTACCTCTACGGCATCCCCAACTATGCCGTGAGCATCGCCGTCGTCGAAGGCGAACCGGACCCGCTCACCTGGAAGGCGCTCGCCGCGACGGTGACGAACCCGGCCGCCGGTGAGACGTTCTCGGCAGCGCTGGGTGAGGGGGCGACGCTCAACGGCGAAACGATCCACTCCACTCAAGGGGTGCCCGCCCCGCTCGCTCTCCTGGGAACCGGATTCGCGTACAGCGCCGAGCGGCGGATCTGGCAGGCCGGCGTTGTGCAGCACCTCATCGGCCAGGTCCGTGACATCCGCCGGATGGGATCGGCCGAACTCGACCTCTGCTCGGTCGCCTGCGGCCGCCTCGACGGATACTACGAACGCGGCCTCAACCCGTGGGACCACGCTGCCGGGGCCCTGATCGCGCAGGAGGCCGGTGCCCGGGTCGCCGGCCTGCACGGAGCCGCAGCCAGTGCCGACTTCACCCTGGCCGCGGACCCCGAGCTTTTCGACGTTCTGCATGAGTTGCTTCTCGACGCCGGCGCCGAGGCATCCATTCCCAGCTGAGCGCAGAGGAAAACGCTCGACAGGAAGCGACGCCCCAAACGGGTCGTTCGCTCCTGTCGAGCGTTCAGGCCGCGCGGAAGGCCCTGCGGAAGCTAGGCGATGGCGGCGAGTCCGTCGCGCAGCGGGGTCGTTGGCCGGCCGAGAAGCCGCGCGAGGTCACCGGTTGTGGCTGCGAGCAGGCCGTCGCGGGTGTTCGCATCGAGGGCCACAAGGAAGCCGGCGGTGCCCGCGTCGAGTCCTGCGCCGGTGAGGGCGACGGTGTGCTCTTCGGGGCTCACCGACGAGAAGGTAACGTCGCGTCCCACCACATCGCTCAACGCCGTGGCCAGGTCGTGGCCATCCCAGGCGACGTCCCCTGACAGCTCGTACACGGCGCCCTCGTGGCCATCGGCGGTGAGCACGATCGCTGCAGCCTCCGCATAGTCGGTGCGTGACGCGCTGGCGATGCGCCCGTCTCCGGCGCTGGCAAGGTAGACGCCGGTGGCACGAACCTGGGGGATCGTGCCCTCGTAGTTCTCGGTGTACCACCCGTTGCGGAGGAGGGTGAAGGGGATGCCTGAGGCCTGGAGAAGCTCCTCGGTCGCCTTGTGCTCCGGCGCCAGGATCAGCGCGGAGGTGTCGGCCTGCGACGTGCTCGTGTACACGATTCGCGTGATTCCGGCGGCTTTCGCGGCGTTGATGGCATTTGAGTGCTGCTCGACACGGCGACCGACTTCGCTGCCGGAGACAAGCATGAGAGTGTCGGCACCGGCGAACGCCACGTCGAGGCTCGGACGGTCCGCGTAGTCGATGACGGCGGTGTGTACCCCGAGGGCGTCGAGCTCGGCGAGCTTTGCCGTGTTGCGGCCGGCCGCGACGATCTGGTCGGGGGCCGTGCCGCGGGTGAGAAGGTGCTCGACGATGAGGCGGCCGAGGGATCCGGTTGCTCCGGTGACGACGATGGTCATGAGTTCCTTTCGTGAGCCCGCGGATGCGGGCCCGTCCCTCGATGGAACCACGGGCCGGGCCTGGTACTTCCCGATTGGAGGTACCCACTTTTAGGTAAGCTACTCGGATGAAGACGAAAGCAGTGGCCGATCGGCTCGCCGAACTGGTGGGATCCCCGGATTCCCGTGCCAACGTGTTCGCAGCGAATTGTGCGAGCCGGGTGGTGCTCGACCACGTGACGAGCAAGTGGGGCGTGCTCATCCTCGTCGCCTTGTCGGGCGACACGCTGCGCTGGGGCGAGCTCCGCCGGAGCATCGAGGGCATCAGCGAGAAGATGCTCGCCCAGACGCTCCGCACGCTCGAAGCCGACGGCTTCGTGCTGCGCGACGCCCACCCCACCATCCCGCCGCGGGTGGAGTACAGCCTCACCGAACTCGGTCACGAACTGGCGGAGCAACTGCTGCCGCTGCTGCGCTGGGTTACGGCGAACGCCGAACAGATCGTCCGCGACTGACGGGTGTCACGCGACAGTGGTGCCGAGCAGGGAACCGATCGCGAACGTGGCACCGAGGGCGAGCGCTCCGCCGACGACGACCCGGATCGTCGGTCTGAGGAGCGGACTCCCGCCGAGTTTCGCACCGAGCGCCCCGGTGAGGGCGAGGGCGAGAAGAACCGCGGTGAAGGTGAGCGGGATCCTGACCTCCACCGGGGGCAGGAGGATCGCGAGCATGGGCAGGATGGCGCCGATCGTGAACGCCACAGCGGATGCCACGGCCGCGTGCCAGGGGTTCGCGATGTCGTCCTCGACGATGTTCAGTTCGAGCGAGAGGTGCGCGGCGAGGGGGTCGCGGTCGGTCAGTTCCACGGCGACCTGCCGCGCTGTCGACGCCGACAGCCCGCGGTCGCGGAGCATCCCGGTCAGCTCGTCGAGCTCCTCCTCGGGCATCTCGCGCAGTTCCCGCCGCTCCCGGGCGACGAGCGCACGCTCGCTGTCGCGCTGGCTCGAGACCGACACGTACTCACCGAGCGCCATCGAGATGGCACCACCGACCAGCCCGGCCATCCCTGCGGTGAGGATCGGGAAGAACGCGCTCGTAGCACTGGCCACACCGACGACGATCGCCGCAACGGATACGATCCCGTCGTTCGCGCCGAGCACCCCCGCGCGGAGCCAGTTCAGGCGCGACGCGATACCGTTTGCGTGCGGTTCGTTCGTATGCTGGCCGCTCGCCGCGGCATCCTCTGCCCTCATGGGACCAGCTAAGCACCCGGTGCCGGTGCCCGACAGCCTCGACGAAACCAACACGGGGCGGCCGGCCGAAGCCGTCCGCCCCGTGGACGAGTAACCGAACCTACGGGGTGCGTACCCAGATGGTGGAGTCGGCGGCGACGGATGCCCCGTCGAAGTCCGCAGACGCCAGCAGCAGTTCAGCCCCGGCGAACGCCGCAGGCAGGGCCACGGCGGAATCCCCGGTGTTCGCGAGAACGGTGACCGGCCCGTTGCTGAATGCGGCAACGGACTCCCCGAACCCGTCGAGCCAGGACACGGTACCGAGCCCGAGGGTGTGCTCCCGGCGGAGCCGCAGGGCCTCACGGTACAGCTCGAGCGTCGATCCGGCCACGCCGGCCTGGGCGTCGCGGGCGTAGCCGTCCCAGTCCGATGGCTGCGGCAGCCAGGTGGTGCCGGTGCTGTTGAAGCCGTACGCGGGGGCGCCGGCCTCCCACGGAATCGGCACGCGGCATCCGTCACGGCCATACCGTTCACCGTTCGTGCGGAACCAGGTCGGGTCCTGACGGGCGTCATCGGGCAGGTCGATGACCTCGGGGAGTCCGAGTTCCTCGCCCTGGTAGAGGTACGCGCCTCCTGGCAGTGCGAGCATGAGAGCGGATGCCGCGCGGGCACGCCGCAGACCCGTCTCGCGGATCGGCTGGCCCGGGCTCTTCGGGCCGATTCCGTGCCCCTGCGGGTTCTCGGCCGTCAGGGCGAGCCGTGAGGCGTGTCGCACGACGTCGTGGTTCGAAAGCACCCAGGTGCTCGGAGCTCCGACCGCGCCGAATGCCTCGAGTGACTCGTCGATGACCGAGCGCAGGTCGGATGCCTCCCACGGCGTCTCGAGGTACGGAAAGTTGAAGGCCTGCTGCATCTCGTCGGGGCGAACCCATTCCGCCATCTTCGACAGGGGGTTCACCCACGCCTCGGCGCAGAGGACACGGTCGCCCTCGTACTCTTCGAGCAGGAGGTGCCAGTCGCGGTAGATCTCGTGCACACCCTCCTGGCCCCAGTACGGAGCGCCGCCGTCGATGTCTTCGAAGTCGTCGATGCCGGGTTCCAGGCCGAGCGGCGTGCTGCCGCCCATGCTTCCGGCTTCGAGGGGCGGGGTGTAGTCAGGCAGACCATCGGCCTTGACCATGCCGTGGGCGACATCCACACGGAAGCCGTCGACACCGCGGTCGAGCCAGAACCGCAGCACGCCGCGGAACATCTCCCTGACCTCCTCGTTGCCCCAGTCGAAGTCGGGCTGGCTGGAATCGAAGATGTGCAGGTACCACTGGCCTCCGGTTCCGTCCGGATTCGCGGTGCGGGTCCAGGCCGGGCCGCCGAACACGCTCTGCCAGTTGTTCGGAGCCTGTTCGCCATTGGGGCCGCGTCCGTCCCGGAACATGTAGCGCGCACGCTCAGGCGAGCCCGGCGCGGCCGCGAGGGCGGCCTGAAACCAGGGGTGCGCGTCCGAGGAGTGGTTGGGTACGAGGTCGACGATGACCCGGATGTCGTTCGCGTGCGCGGCCGTCGTCATGGCGTCGAAGTCGTCGAGCGTTCCGAAGATCGGGTCGACGTCGCAGTAATTCGAGACGTCGTAACCGGCATCCTTCTGGGGGCTGGTCATGAAGGGGGAGAGCCAGATCGCGTCAACGCCGAGCGACTGCAGGGCTGTGAGCCGCGACGTGATGCCCGGCAGGTCGCCCAGGCCGTCGCCGTTGGCATCCGCGAACGAGCGGGGGTAGATCTGGTAAATGACAGCCGAACGCCACCACTCGGGGCTGGTACGTGAATTCATGCCGCCACTCTAAGGCACGTCCTTCCATCTGTGGAAGCGCTTACTCTCAGCATCGGTTTTCGAAGGTCACGATTACGCAAGCATCTTGCGAGCCGCGGTTGTACTTTGATCTCCGAGCGGGTATATCTGGAAACGCTTGCAGTAAATGCCGGCACGAGAGAACGGCCTTTCACTGACGAGGAGTTCCCCGCACGGGGAACCGGGACACAGCACCCGGCATCCGCACAGGCAATGAGGCCGGTACTCGCTCGACAGATCCCGATGAAAGGCACACACCAATGAGGGTGAACAACTCTTCACTTCTGAAAGCGGGCGCGGTCGCAACGATCGCAACGCTCGCACTCGCCGGCTGCGCAGGCGGGGGCTCCTCCTCCGGCGATGACGCCAAGGCGGACACGACCCTGACGGTCTGGGTCGACGCAGACCGCGCGCCCGTCCTCAAGGATGCCGCCGCCAGCTTCACCAAGGAGTCCGGCGTCAAGGTCAAGCTCGTCCAGAAGGACTTCGGCAAGATCCAGGAGGAGTTCACGGCTCAGGTTCCCTCCGGGAAGGGCCCCGACATCACCATCGGCGCGCACGACTGGCTCGGCGGCTTCGTCACCAACGGTGTCGTGCAGCCGATCGAACTCGGCGACACCGCCGCTGGCTTCGAAGACGTCGCCATCCAGGCAATGAGCTACGAGGGCAAGACCTACGGCGTGCCGTACGCGATCGAGAACATCGCGCTCCTGCGCAACACCGCTCTCGCGCCCGAGGCGCCCACGGATTACAACGACATGGTCGCCGACGGCAGGGCAGCAGGCACCGAGTTCCCGTTCCTCATCCAGGTCTCCGCCGAGGGCGACCCGTACCACATGTACCCGTTCCAGACCTCGTTCGGCGCCCCGGTCTTCGGCACCAACCCCGACGGCAGCTACAACCCCGACGACCTCCAGATCGGCGCGGGCACCGGGTTCGCCGCCTGGCTCGCCGAGCAGGGCGCGGCCGGCCTGCTGAGCACGTCGATCACCGGTGACATCGCCAAGGAGAAGTTCAACTCCGGCGCCAGCCCGTTCTTCATCACCGGACCGTGGAACGTCGGACCGGCGCAGGAAGCCGGCATCGACGTGGCCGTCGACCCGATCCCGTCGGCCGGTGGCGAAGTCGCCCAGCCGTTCGTCGGCGTCCAGGGCTTCTTCGTCTCGGCGAAGAGCAAGAACACCCTCGCCGCCAACGAGTTCCTCACGAACTTCATCGGCACCGAAGAGGTCCAGACCGCCCTGTTCGAAAAGGGCCAGCGTCCGCCGGCGCTGACCGCGTCGTTCGAAGCGGCCGCGTCCGACCCGATCGTCGCCGCGTTCGGTGAGGTCGGCGCCACCGGCGCTCCGCAGCCGTCCATCCCTCAGATGGGCAAGGTCTGGCAGTTCTGGGGCGTCACCGAGGCCGCGATCATCGACGGCGGTGCCCCGGCGACGCTGTGGGACACCATGGCCGCCGACATCCAGGCCGCGATCGCAGAGTAACGACACGCGAACGCCGGCCGGGCAGCATCCCCGGCCGGCGTTTTCGTCCCGTCGATCGACACACACACTGAGGCGACAATGAGCACAGGCACCCTGCCCACCAGGAACGACACCTCCCCGGAGGTCCCCGAATCGAAGCGCTCCAGGCGCGCCGGTCGCATCGCCGAGCAGGCATCCGGCGGTGTCGTCGCGCTTCTCGTGAAGATCGGCCTGCTGGCCGTCGTCGACGCGATCGCCGTGTACGCCCTGTTCATCCTCGTGCTCAAGCAGGACTGGCTTCTCTTCGCCATCGTCGTGATCGGCACGGCAGCGATCAACGTCATCTACTTCTCCAGGAGGATGCTGCCGGCCAAGTATCTGGCACCTGGACTGGTCTTTCTGCTCATCTTCCAGATCTTCGTCATCGGGTACACCGCATACATCTCGTTCACGAACTACGGCACCGGCCACAACAGCACCAAAGACGATGCCGTCACCTCGCTGATCCAGTCCGCCCAGTACCGCGTGCCCGAATCGCCGAGCTACGGGCTCACGGTCGTCGAACGGCTCGGTGAGTTCAGCTTCCTCGTCACCGACCCGGACGGCGACGTCTCGGTCGGCAACACGGAGACACCGCTCAGCGAGGTCTCCGACGCCGAGATCTCCGGTGGCAAGGCCGTCGCGCTTCCCGGCTACAACACCCTGACTTTCACCGACATCATCGCCAACCAGGACACCATTGCGGCCATGAGTGTGCCGCTCTCGGATGACCCGAACGACGGGGCGCTGCGCACCCCTGATGGTTCCAGTGCGTTCCTGTACCTGTCGACGCTGTCGTACGACGCATCCGCAGACACGATGACGAACGCCGAGTCCGGGGTCGTCTATTCGGACACCGGCAACGGGGCGTTCACGTCAGAGGCCGGCGAGGAGCTCCTGCCCGGCTGGAGCGTCGTCGTCGGCGCGGAGAACTACGTCAAGGCGCTCACCGAGGAGAGCATCCGCGGGCCGCTGCTCAGCGTCACCGCGTGGACCTTCGCATTCGCGATCCTCAGCGTCGCGACCACCTTTGCCCTCGGCCTGTTCCTCGCTATCGTCTTCAACGACATGCGGATGCGCGGGCGCAAGTTCTACCGCGTCCTCATGATCCTGCCCTACGCGTTCCCCGGGTTCCTCGGCGCGCTCGTCTGGGCCGGCATGCTCAACAAGGACTTCGGGTTCGTCAACCTCGCGCTGCTCGGCGGCGCCGAGATACCCTGGCTCACCAACGAGTGGCTGGCCAAGGGAAGCATCCTCTTCGTCAACCTCTGGCTCGGCTTCCCGTACATGTTCCTCGTCTGCACGGGGGCGCTCCAGTCGATACCGGACGAGCTTCAGGAAGCAGCGAGGATGGACGGCGCGAATCCCTGGCAGGTGTTCCGGCGCATCAAGTTCCCGCTCCTGCTGGTGTCGATTGCCCCGCTCCTGATCGCCTCGTTCGCGTTCAACTTCAACAACTTCAATCTCGTCTACATGCTCACCAACGGCGGACCCCGCGACGCTGCCGCCGGTATCAACGTCGGAGCATCCGACATCCTGATCTCGATGGTCTACAAGGTGGCATTCGTCGGTGCGAGCCGTGACTACGGCCTCGCCAGCGCCTTCTCCATCCTCATCTTCCTCATCGTGGCGATCATCTCCATTGTGGGCTTCCGGCAGACCAAGGCCCTGGAGGATCTGAACTAATGACCGTGACAGCACCCGTCCTTCCCGAGACGACGACACCGACCCCGCTCCTTCCCGCGAAGCGGCCGTTCCGGTTCTCCCGCTGGTTCGCGGCCACCGGGTGGCGGCACCTCGTCGGCATCGCCATGGTCGTCTTCTCGGTGTTCCCGCTGCTCTACGTGCTCTCGGCATCGCTCAACAGGAGCGGCACGCTGCTGCAGTCGAACGGGCTGTTCTCGTCGCTGAGCGTCGAGAACTATGTGGAGTTGTTCTCCTCGCCCGAGCGTCCGTATGCGGCATGGTTCGCCAACACCCTCGTCATCGGCATCACGACCGCCCTCGGCACCGTGTTCCTCGGCGCGCTCGCCGCCTACTGCTTCAGCCGGATGCGATTCACCGGCCGCCGCGTCGGCCTGCTGTCGTTGCTGATCGTGCAGATCTTCCCTCAGTTGCTCGCTGTCGTTGCGATCTTCCTGCTGCTCACCACCCTCGGTGAGGTCTTCCCGATCCTGGGCCTCGACAACCAGATCGCGCTCATCATGGTCTACCTCGGCGGCGCCCTCGGTGTGAACACCTACCTGATGTACGGCTTCTTCAACACGGTGCCTGACTCGCTCGACGAAGCCGCCAAGCTCGACGGCGCCGGGCATGCGCGGATCTTCTTCACGATCATCCTGCGCCTCGTCGCACCGATCCTCGCCGTCGTCGGGTTGCTGAGCTTCATCGCCACCACCAACGACTTCGTCATCTCGAGCGTCATCCTGATCACCCCCGAGAAGCAGACGCTCGCCGTCGGGCTGTACCAGTTCGTCTCCGACGACTTCACGGCCAACTGGGGCGTCTTCGCCGCAGGCGCGGTGCTCGCTGCGCTGCCGGTGATGGCACTGTTCCTCTACCTTCAGAAGTACATCGTGAGCGGCCTGACGGCCGGCTCGGTCAAGTAGGCGGTCGGGTCGGGCGCGTCCTGGGCGCGAATTCACTCGGTGCGGTCGAGTTCACGCGCTGCGCCGGGTGTTTTGGTCCGGAGTGCGTGAAGTGGGCGCGCGGATGCCGTGGGCCG
>NZ_JBEPSK010000017.1:0-57254 GCF_040548835.1 Mycetocola sp. 2940 | reverse complement strand
GCAGGTTCGAATCCTGCCGGGGGCACTCTGTCAGCAATCTCGCGGTGCTTCTCATCTCTTGGTCGCAGGTTCGAATCCTGCCGGGGGCACTCTTGAAGACGCGGGTTCCAGTGACGCGAAGGCCCCGTTTCGCGCCGGTATAGGTGCTTTTGGGTCATCGGAAGTGCCAGCCGTTGTGTGCGCGGGAGGTTCCGGTGACGCGAAGGTGCTTGGGGCGCAGAGCGCGAAGTGGCGGCATCCGATCCCGGCAAGTACCCAGACGGCAGCGGCACGATGATGCGATGAGCCCATCGTCGCGACGACCCGTCCCGCTGCCGGCTGGCCCCGGCCAGGAATCGGTCTGGGACTATCCCAGGCCTCCGAGGGTCGAGGCGAGCCCGGATCGCGTCGTCATTCGCCTCGGCGGCCAGGTGGTCGCTGAGACCAGCGCGGCGGTTCGGGTGCTGGAAACAAGTCATCCGCCGGTTTACTACGTGCCGGAATCAGCGTTCATGAGTGGGACGCTGGCACCCGTAGGCGGATCGACCTGGTGCGAGTTCAAAGGCAAAGCGAGCTACTTCGACGTGGTCGCTGGCGACACGATCGCCCGGCGTGCCGCGTGGCACTATCGCGCCCCTCACCGCGGCTTCGAACAGCTCCTCGGCATGGTCGCCGTCTATCCCGGTCTGATGGACTCATGCGAGGTCGGAGCCGAGGTCGTCCAGCCACAGGAGGGCGACTTCTACGGCGGGTGGGTGACGTCGCGCATCGTCGGCCCGTTCAAGGGCGCGCCGGGAACGATGGGCTGGTAGCGAATCACCCGTCGCCGATACATTGCCGTAACCCGGCAACGGTACGTTAACAGGATGCGAGCGCTACAGGCACAGATCATTGCAGAGCTGGACGTCCAGCCCACCATCGACCCCGCGACCGAAGTCGAGAGGAGAGTCGGTTTTCTGGTCGACTACCTGCACGCGACCTCGGCCAGGGGCCTCGTCCTCGGCATCAGCGGGGGTCAGGACTCAAGCCTCGCCGGTCGACTGTGCCAGCTTGCAGTGGAGAAGATGGTGGCGGAGGGTACCCCGGCGAAGTTCATCGCCGTGCGCTTGCCGTACGCCGTGCAACACGACGAGGTCGACGCACAACTCGCGCTGGACTTCATTCGGCCGGAGCACGTCATCACGTTCAACGTGAACACCGCCGTGGACGCCATTGAAGATGAGTATGCCGACGAAGCCGGCAAGCAGCTCACCGATTTCCACAAGGGCAATGTGAAGGCCCGTACCCGGATGATCGCGCAATACGCGATCGCGGGGGAGGAAGGATGCCTCGTCGTCGGCACCGACCATGCAGCCGAAGCGGTCACCGGTTTCTTCACGAAGTTCGGCGACGGCGGTGCCGACCTGTTGCCCCTGAGCGGCCTGTCGAAACGTCAGGGCAAACAGATTCTCATCCACCTGGACGCCCCTGACCGACTGCACCAGAAGCCACCGACAGCGGACCTCCTCGACCGCAAGCCCGGCCAGACCGACGAAGCAGACCTGGGCCTGGAGTACGAAGACATCGACGACTACCTCGAAGGCAAGTCAGTCCCTGATGAAATCGCGGACGCGATCGAAGCCCGGTTCCTTGCAACGCGGCACAAGCGCGCGACACCCGTGACGCCGTTCGACACCTGGTGGCGTTCCTGACCGATCGACCACACGCCAACGACAGAGGCAGTGCCGCAATCGCGGCACTGCCTCTGTCGTCCGGGAACCGGTTAAGCCAGTTTCCTGTCAGCCTCAGAGTCGGCGGCTGAACGCTTGACGTCCATGGCGGCGACGTCATCGATAAGTTTCTGCGTGGTGGTGTCGGGGCGAGAGAACGCGGCCGGGGTCACCGGCGACTCGTCGACAACCGTGGGGGTGAGGTTTTCGCGCTGCTCGCGGGCAGCCCAGGCGTCCTGCTCGGCGACAAGCGTCTTTTCGGCTGTGGTGTTCTCGAACTTCCACCGCTCCAGGTCGCTTTCGAAAAGACGACGTGTGCGTGACGGGCGCGCCTGCCACTCGAGCAGGCGGTCACGGAACTCCGACCGAACGGCGCTGAGTTCGAAACCGAAGGTGGCCGAATCGCGCTTCATCTCCGCCAGCTGGTGGGCAGCCCAGTTGGCAGCAACCGGCGCGCCCTTGACCGGGAGCAGTCGGAGCTGAATGTCAGCCTGCCCGGCCGCACGGTCGGCGATCGCCTGTTCCGAAGGGGTCAGCGAGTTCCACGCGGCGGCCTCGGTCGACGCGTCGACGAGTGCCGCGAGAGCGGATGCCTTGAGGTCCCGGTCACGCTGGTCGACCAGCCGGCGCACGGCGGCCTTTGTGACGGCCGCGGCGATCAACGCCGAGACGAGGATTGCGACAGCGACGACGGCGGCCATGAAAAGGACCGGTCGGGTGTCGGCTGCGGTCAGCCAGGCTACGAATTCATTCCACCATTCCATGTGCCGAAGATACCGCCGAACCTGCTGAGACCTGCGGAATGAGGGCCGTGTCGCGGATTGTTGGCCGCATCGACCGTTCTCGCGAAGTCACAGCGCGTGCAGGCAGTCCATGGCGTCGTCGATGCGCCAGAACTCGCCAAGCGTGTGGAATCGTGCTGAACTGGGCGCCAGGCGCTTGGCTATGAAAATCGTGCCGTCGGCGGCGTTCCGCCGCTCGATGTGGCCGAGGATCCGGCCGTCGGCGACGGTCGCCCGCCAGAGGTCGTCTTTCACGCGGACCAGATTCAGTCCGGTTCGGTGCCGGGCCAGGTCGGGCGATGCATTCGCGGCCGTGCCGTAGCGCTCTGCAACGGAGAGGTTTCTGGTTGTCATGGTTCCTCCTTGCCTGCGGCCGGCCCCGGATTGATCTGATATTCCGAGACTAAACACCACCACCGACATCCGCCCGGAGACCGTTAGCCACCGCCGCAGGAAGGAGGTCCGGTGGCTACCGCAAGCCAGTACCGTCGACGGCGAACGGTTCGATTGCCGAGAGTTCCGCCTCCGTGAGCGGGGGCGCCTCGAGGGCCTTGACGTTCTGCTCCAGTTGGTCGACGGAACTCGCGCCGATGAGCGCGGAGGTGACCTGGCGATGACGGAGCACCCAGGTCAGGGCGAGTTGGGCGAGTGTCTGGCCACGGTCCTGCGCTATACCGTTCAGCGCCCGGGCGCGTTCAAGGTAGGTTTCGCTCAATTTCTCGGGAGAGAGGAAATGGCTCGTCGCGGCTCGGGAATCGCCCGGGACGGTGCCGTCGAGATAGCGATCGGTGAGCATGCCCTGGGCAAGCGGGGAGAACACGATGGAGCCGGCCCCGACCTCGTCGAGGACGTCGAGCAGCCCATCCTCGACGTGGCGGTTGAACATGGAATAACTGGGCTGGTGGATGAGCAGGGGGATCCGGTGCTCGGCCAGCGCGGCCGCTGCCTGCCTGGTCTGTTCGGGAGAGTAGTTGGAGATGCCCGCGTACAACGCGCGCCCGGAGGTGACCGCAGTCGCGAGAGCTCCCATCGTCTCTTCGATCGGTGTTTCAGGGTCGGGGCGGTGCGAGTAGAAGATGTCGACGTAATCGAGGCCGAGTCGCCCGAGGCTCTGGTCGAGCGAGGACAGGAGGGTCTTGCGGGAGCCCCACTCGCCGTACGGTCCCGGCGCCATGTCGTAGCCCGCTTTGGTCGACACGACGATCTCATCGCGGTGCCGGGCCAGATCCTCGGCAAGGATCCGGCCGAAATTCCTCTCGGCAGAGCCGGGGGGCGGGCCGTAGTTGTTGGCCAGGTCGAAGTGCGTGACGCCAAGGTCGAACGCCCGGCGAACGATCGCCCGCTGGGTTTCCCAACCGCGGGAATCGCCGAAGTTGTGCCAGAAGCCGAGGCTCACCCGGGGCAGAAGCAGTCCGCTCCTTCCCGTCCTTGCGTACTGCATCGTGTCGTATCGGGTCTCGGCGGCAACGTAGCTCATGGAGCAATGCTAGTGAGTGGGGCATCGCTCCGGCTTGCGGCGGGAACAGGCCTCCTCCACAGCGGATGCCGCCGGTTGGCTCGTCCACGGATCTCCGGCGCCCGCGTGCCCGTGCGGCCCACCCGACGACACTCGTTGTGTGGTTCCGGGGTTGGCAGTCCGGCACGAGGGCCGGCCCCGGGACCATGCCCACGGCGGAGGTCCCGTTGCGTGGGATCACGAGGACGGAGCATCCGATGACCGACATCATTACCGTGACCGGGCTGGTCGCCACTGTGCCATTCGTGGTCAACCAGCCAGATAAGGTCCCCTTCACGAGTTTCCGGCTGGCGTCAAACCAGCGCTATTTCGACCGCAGGAGCTCACAATGGGTCGCGGGTGACACGAACTGGTACACCGTGACCGCGTTCCGCGCGCTCGCGGTCAACGCCGCAGCATCCGTTCACAAGGGCGATCGGGTGCTTGTCACCGGGCGGCTCAAAGTGCGGCGGTGGGAGTCCGGTGAGAAGAGCGGCCTCGCGGTCGACGTCGAAGCCGACAGTCTCGGACACGACCTGGTCTGGGGCACGGCGCGGTACGAGCGGACGACACAGAGGGACGCATCGGCGCCACCCGAGCCGAGCATCACCGACGAAACAGCGCGATCAACGGATGCCGCGCAGCGGGCTGGCGACGTGGACGCACCGCTGTCCGGGCCGGAAGCGTGGGACGTCGCCACTCCCGGGCGACAGGTCGACGACCTGGTGAGCGCGTCGGCCGACCCTGTCGACACGCCGTTCTGATTTGCGGGGTCGCTCGGCGGCCTACGATGAAGAGGGCGCTTTCCCGGCGCCGTAACCAGGCAGAGGACCCCAGCATGCGCAGCACCATCGGCACGTCCCTGCGCGCCTTTCCCGTCGCTGTGTCGATAAGTCTGCTGCTCGCCGGATGCGCGACCCCTGGCCCGACGAGCACGGACAGGCCGGAACCCTCCGGGTCGAGCTCGCCCTCGGCGGTCCCCGCGCCGACGTTCGACCCGAGCGCTTCCGCCGAGGACGCGTTGGCGCTCTTCGACAGCGTCAACAGGTCCACGCTCGCGACAGATGCCGATGCAGACGGACGCGCTTTCATCGACGGCCTCGTTACGGCAGGTTTCGACAGGGCGGCGATGCAGGTCACGGCGGATCAGACGACGATCGGTAATGCCGCCGATTCCATTCAGTTCTCGGTCCGCTGGGGCGACGACTGCCTGATCGGACAGAACGGCCCGGCGGTCGGCGGCTATCACTCGACGCTCGCTCCCGTGCTCGGCACCGGCACGTGCCTTATCGGCAGCACGCGGCCGATAGACTGGTAGCAATATGGCTGAATACATTTACTCCATGGTGCGCGCCCGCAAAGCGGTCGGAGACAAGCTCATCCTCGACGACGTCACAATGTCGTTCTTCCCCGGTGCCAAGATCGGTGTCGTTGGCCCCAACGGTGCCGGCAAGTCCACCATCCTGAAAATCATGGCCGGCCTCGACACCCCCAGCAACGGCGAAGCCAAGCTGACCCCGGGCTTCACCGTCGGCATCCTGATGCAGGAACCCGTGCTCGACGAGAACAAGACAGTCCTCGAGAACGTCGAGGAGGGAGTCGGTCCGATCAAGGCCAAGGTCGACCGATTCAACGAAATCTCCGCCGCAATGGCCGAGCCCGATGCCGACTTCGATGCGCTGCTCGCTGAGATGGGCACGCTGCAGGAAGAGATCGACCACGCCGACGCCTGGGACCTCGACTCGCAGCTCGAACAGGCCATGGACGCCCTTCGCACCCCGCCGGGCGATTTGCCCGTCGCGAACCTCTCCGGCGGTGAGAAGCGCCGCGTCGCGCTGTGCAAGCTGCTTCTGCAGAAGCCCGACCTGCTGCTTCTCGACGAGCCCACCAACCACCTCGACGCCGAGAGCGTGCTCTGGCTCGAGCAGCACCTCGCCAAATACCCGGGCGCCGTGCTCGCCGTGACCCACGACCGGTACTTCCTCGACCACGTGGCGGAGTGGATCGCCGAAGTCGACCGCGGCCACCTGTACCCATACGAAGGCAACTACTCGACCTACCTCGAGAAGAAGCAGGAACGCCTCCAGATCCAGGGCAAAAAGGACCAGAAACTGTCCAAGCGCCTCGCCGAGGAGCTCGACTGGGTCCGCTCCAATGCCAAGGGTCGCCAGGCAAAGTCGAAGGCACGTCTCGCCCGCTACGAAGAGATGGTCACCGAGGCGGAGCGCACGCGCAAACTCGACTTCGAAGAAATCGTCATCCCCGTCGGCCCGCGCCTCGGCGCCCAGGTCATCGACGCGAAGAAGGTCCAGAAGGGCTTCGGCGAGCGGATCCTCATCAACGACCTCAGCTTCACGCTGCCGCGAAACGGCATCGTCGGCGTGATCGGGCCCAACGGTGTCGGCAAGACGACGCTGTTCAAGACCATCGTCGGCCTCGAACCGCTCGACGAAGGTGAGCTGAAGATCGGCGACACCGTCGACATCTCGTATGTCGACCAGAGCCGGGGCGGCATCGACCCCAACAAGAACCTGTGGGAGGTCGTCTCGGACGGCCAGGACTACATCCAGGTCGGCAAAACCGAGATCCCGTCGCGGGCATACGTCTCCCAGTTCGGGTTCAAGGGACCTGACCAGCAGAAGAAGGCTGGCATTCTCTCCGGTGGAGAACGGAACCGCCTCAACCTCGCATTGACGCTCAAACAGGGTGGAAACCTCCTGCTCCTCGACGAACCGACCAACGACCTCGACGTCGAGACGCTCGGTAGCCTTGAGAACGCACTCCTCGAGTTCCCGGGCTGCGCCGTGGTCATCACCCACGACCGGTGGTTCCTCGACCGCATCGCGACACACATCCTCTCTTACGAGGGAACCGAGGATGACCCGGGCAACTGGTACTGGTTCGAGGGCAACTTCGAGTCGTACGAGGAGAACAAGATCGAACGCCTCGGACCGGATGCTGCGAAGCCTCACCGCTCCGCGTACCGCAAGCTCACGCGAGACTGATGCGGGTTCACGTCCCGATCCACCTTCGATGGGGCGACCTCGACGCCTACAACCACGTCAACAACGTCGAACTCATGCGCCTCCTCGAGGAGGCGCGTGTGCGTGTCTTCTGGCGCGACGAGAGCGAAGGCGGCGACATCGATTCGGGCATGGCGCTGATCGAAGCGGAGGCAGGGTCGGACACCATCACGCTGATCGCTCGGCATGAGGTCGAGTACGTCCTGCCCATTCCGTACCAGCGCCAGCCGCTCGACGTGCAGGTGTGGATCTCGAACCTCGGTGGAGCGAGCCTCGAGGTCGACTATGAGGTGTACGGTCCTGCCGGAGCCGACCAGCCACTGTATGCCCGTGCTTCGAGCACGATCGTGCTGTTGGACGCCGCAACGGAACGCCCGCGCCGGATCAGCGACGAGGAACGGACCGCCTGGACGCCGTATCTCGAGGAGCCCGTCTCGTTCACCAAACGACGCTAGGCGATTGCGCCGGCCGACAGCGCCGACGGAACCCGGACCATGCCCTCCTGGGCGACGCTGGCGACGAGCTGGCCGTCGCGGGAGTAAAAGCGCCCCTGCGCGAGCCCTCGGCCGCCTGATGCACTCGGTGACTCCTGCACATAGAGGAGCCACTGGTCGACCCGCACGGAACGGTGCCACCACATCGCATGATCGAGGCTGGCGGCCTTCAGGTCACGGGTCATCCACGGCACCCCGTGGGCGCGGAAGATCGACTCGAGCAAGGTGTAATCGCTCGCGTAGGCCAGTGCGGCGCGGTGCAGGCTCTCGTCGTCGGGGAGCCTCCCGATGCACTTCATCCAGACCGCGTTCGTCGGGGTGCGCTCACCCTCGACCGTCAGGTAGATCGGTGACGACACGTGGCGGATGTCGAATGCGCGGTCGGCCACCCAGGATTGCGCCACGGGGTGGTCGATGTGCGAGAGAAGGTCCGCTGTCGAGGGCAGGCCGTCCGGCTCCGGAATCCCCTCCGGCATCGGTGCCTGGTGATCGAGCCCTTCGTCGACGTCCTGGAACGACGCGATCATCGACAGGATCGGCAGGCCGTTCTGATAGGCCTGCGTCCTCCGTGTCGAAAACGAGCGTCCGTCGTGGATGCGGTCCACACTGAAGGTGATCGGCTGGTTGACGTCGCCTGGGCGCAGAAAATAGCCGTGCATCGAATGGACGACGCGATGCTCCTCGGTCGTCCTCGACGCCGCCATCACCGACTGGGCGAGTACCTGGCCCCCGTAGACGCGACCCCCGGGCATCCACTGCGATTCGCCTGTGAAGATGTCTTCGCTCGTCCGTGCGCCGGTGTCGGACAGGTCGAGCGCGCGCAGCAGGGAATCGAGAGGGTCGGTCATGGTTCTCCGATCGGTGGCGGGGCGGTCGGGCGGCACGGCCCTGTTAGGTAGTTTAGACAGCAGATGACGAACACATTCTTGCTTCAGGACGCCCCCACCGCCGCTGACCTTCGGACCTATCTGGCCAGGGTGCGGGTCGTCGACGACACCGCCGTGCGGCTGATCGCCAGCGGGGGAGTGCTCGCCGCGTACGCGGCTGTGCTGTACCCACGGGGGCTCCTCGATGCGAGCCCGACGATCCTGGGCCTGCGGACATTCGCCGAGGCATCCGGGGCCGTGTTCGATCGCGTCGTTCCGCCGGCTGCGGTCTCCGATCGGCTGGCGGCGATCGATCCGAGCGACACCGTTACGGCAGTGTCGCTGCCCGACAGTGACGTGAGGACCAGCTGGTCCGGGATCGCCCCGCCTCGAGGCGGCTGGGAACGGATCGGCTCGGTCAGTTCCGTCGCCCTGGAGCTCGCGGCGCGCGACGGTGCCGGCGAGATTGCCCGGGCGATCCCGGAGAACACCGGTGACCTGCGGGTGCAGCGTGTTCGATCCGAGGTCTGGTCGCGTCCGCTGGAGGGACACGGGCCGGTGCCGTCGGGCATCGCCTTCGCCGCCGGGAGCCTCGGCTTCCTCGTCGGTGAGGAGGAAATCCCGCTGTTCCGGTCAGGCGCGTGGCTGCGTGCCAGCCCGACCCGCGGGCACGTTCTCGTCCGGACTGGCCGAGCCGGCTGACGTCTGGCCGGGTTCGTTTTCAGGCGGTGACGGCCGCCTTCGTCGGAACCGGCTCGTGCCGCAGGTAGCTGCGGCGGAAATCGCCGGTGCCCGCCGTCAGGGCCCGAAGTTCGATCGCGTAGCGGATGAGTTCGGCATCGGGGATCTCCGCGCTGATCTCAGTGCGGTCGCCGCCGACCGAGGAGGTCCCGGTCATACGGCCCCGGCGGGACGACAGGTCGGTCATGACCGCACCGACATGGCTGTCCGGCACGCTGATCGTGACCGCGGAGACCGGCTCCAACAGCTGGATACGTGACGCGGATGCCGCCTCCCGCAGTGCCAGCGCACCCGCGGCCTGGAACGCGGCATCCGACGAGTCGACGCTGTGGGCTTTGCCGCCGACGAGTCTCACCCGGATGTCGACAACAGGAAAGCCGGCCGAAACTCCCTTGTGCATCTGCTCCCGTACCCCCTTTTCCACCGACCCGATGTATTGGCCAGGCACCACACCGCCGACGACGTTGTTGACGAACTCGAAGCCAGCGCCGCGCTCGAGCGGCTCGACTTCGATCTCGCAGATGGCGTACTGGCCGTGACCACCGGATTGCTTGACGTAGCGCCCGCGGGCGGATGCCGGCGCGGCGAACGTCTCGCGCAGCGGTGTGATCACCTCGACCGTCTGCACCTTCACCCCCTGCGTCCGCAGCCGGTCGAGCACCACCTCGGCGTGCGCCTCGCCCATGCACCACAGGATCAGCTGGTGGGTCTCCGGGTTGCGTTCGACGCGCAGGGTGGGATCCACCGCGGCGACCTTGCCCATGCTGCGGGCCAGTGCATCGTCATCGGCGTGCGATGCGCCCTGGACGGCGACCGGCATGAGTGGCTCCGGCATGTTCCACGCTTCCACCAGCAGCGGCCGTTCCCGGTCGGAGATGGTATCGCCGGTTTCGACGGTCGCCAGTTTGGTGAGCGCGCAGATGTCGCCCGCAACGCAGTAGGGCACCGCCCGCAGCGTCGACCCGAGCGGGGACTGCAGATGGGTGATCCGTTCGTCGCTGTCGTGGTCCTGGTGACCCCGATCGGCCAGCCCGTGCCCGCCGACGTGGATATTCGAGTTCTCACGCAGCGTGCCGGAGAAGATGCGCACCAGTCCGACGCGTCCCAGGAACGAGTCGATGGTGGTGCGCACCACCTCGCCGACGAGCGGACCTGCCGGGTCGCAGTTCAGCTGTCCTGCCGGCTTGCCGCGGAGGTCCGTCACCGGCGGAATTTGGCGCTCCACCGGGGAAGGAAACGCGCCGGTCATCACCTCCAGCAGTTCGGCGGTGCCCAGGCCGGTCTCAGCGGACGTCGGCAGCACCGGGAAAAACGAGCCGCCCACCACCGCGGTTTCCAAGTCGGTGATCAGGGTGTCGAGGTCGATCTCTTCGCCGCCGAGGTACCGGTCCATGAGCGTTTCGTCCTCGCTCTCGGCGATGATGCCCTCGATCAGCGCGCCCCGTGCCTCCTCAGCGTCGGAGAGTTCGCCGGCGGTCGCCGGGCGGCGGGAGGGGCCGGCCGCCGTGTAGTCGGACACGGTTCCTGACAGCAGTCCGAGCAGCCCCGTGATCGCCCCGCCCGTTCGGACCGGGAGGTACAGCGGAAGGACGGCGTTACCGAATGCCGCCTGGCAGGCAGCCAGAACCGCCTCGTAGTTGGCTCGCGGATGGTCGATCCTGCTGATGACGACGGCGCGTGGCATCCCGACCGTCTCGCATTCGCCCCACAGGGCAGTGGTGGCGGCGTCGACCCCGTCGACCGCCGAGACCACGAACAGGGCAGAATCCGCAGCCCTCAGCCCCGCCCGGAGGTCGCCGATGAAATCCGAATAGCCGGGTGTGTCCAGCAGGTTCACTTTGACCTCGCCGACCGCGAAGGGCAGCACCGACAGGGCGACGGAACGCTGCTGATGCACCTCAGACGGGTCGGAGTCGCTCACCGTCGTGCCGTCGACGATCGACCCGATCCGCGTGATCACGCCGGTGGCGGCGAGGAGCGCTTCGGTCAGCATTGTTTTTCCTGACCCTGACCGGCCGACGAGAGCGATGTTGCGGATCTGCTCCGGACGCGTGGCCGACACGCCGGGAGACGAGTCCGCCCGCTCCGACGTGGACCGGCCGGCGGCCTTCGCCGGGCCGTTCGTACCCTTTGCCGACATGAGGAACTCCCTGCGTCACGGTTCGCACAATCTGACTCGATTCGACACCCTGAGGCGGCAGACGGCAAGGGCTCAGCCGGTGATTAGCCGGGATTTCCCGTGGTGCGGCGGAAGGTTTCAGGCCGACGAGGTCTCACGCTCCTCCTGCGGCACCGTGGTCGGCTGGCCCGCGGAATCGTCGTACCGGACGATTCCGGCTGTGCCGTCGACCGTGACGATCTGGCCGTCGCGGAGGACAGTCGTGGAGCATCCGGTGGCGAGGACGGCGGGGATGCGGTGTTCCCTGGCGATGATCGCCGGGTGGGCAAGCGAACCTCCCGCATCCGTGATCAGTGCGCCGAGGGAGGGGAAGATGATCGCCCATGACGGCCGTGTGGTCGGGCAGACAAGCACGTCTCCGCGCTGGACGCGATGGAAATCAGCCTCTGAAAAGACGATCCGTGCCGGCCCGGTGTACGTTCCGGCTGAGGCGCCGATCCCGGTGAGCGTGCCAGCCTCTTCGGGGGCTTCCCTGCTGCTCAGATCGGGTTCTGCAACGTGCCCGAGCACGAAGGCGATGGACTCCATCGGTGCGCGGACTCCCTTCGGCAGCCACCGCATCGACGGCGGTTCACCCGGGTGCGGGCCGTACGTGGCCGGCCCCCGATGTGCGAGAGCCCAGACCCGCTCTCCGCGACGGCGCCGCACCCGGCTCCGAAGCCCGGGGTCTCTGTCGCCGGAGAGCCAGCGCTGCAGGTCCTCGATGTCGCAGTAGAACACGTCGTCGACGGCCGCCAGCGACCCGTCCCGGGTCATCCGCGTGCCGACCTCGAGCGCGGCATACCGCACGAGCGCCATGGGCGACTCCAGGGTGTGGAATGCGTTGTCATCGCGCATCGGGTAGGAGCGCAGAGCACGGTCGAGCGCTCGATCGAAGGCGACGCGGTCGCGACCCCGCAGACGCCGGTGCGCCTCATCGATGATGCGTTGACGCTGCTCGCTGAGGCTCTTCGCTTCTGCCTCCGGGTCGTAGTCCTGCTGGTCGATGAGTTGCTGCTCGAGCAACCCGGGAACCTCGGCGATCGTCTGGTCAGCGAGGTCGATGGTCATGCATCGCAGGCCGATCTCCTGGCGGAGTTCCGACAGGGCGTCCGGCATCGATCTGCCCTCGCGGACTGAGCGCGCGATCCGTTCAAGAGCACGGGCGGGAGCGGAGGTCGCGTCCGACGTGCCAGCCAGCAGCCGGAGGACGGTGGAGAAGTCCCAGCCCAGCCGATCCCGGCTCACAGTGGCGAGTTCGGTCAAGGTCGAGAACCAGGCGACGACCACCTCATAGTGCAACGAGAGCGATGCGTCCATGAAGTCGGTGCAGGCTGACAGATGGTCAGCGAGTTCATGATTGTTCAGGCCAGGCAGGTCCACATCGCGCAATTCGGCGAGCCGTTGCTGCTGCCGGGGGCGGACTTCCTCGTAATAACGTCGGATGACCTTGGCGGGCAGATCGATATTCGCGTTGCGCTGTGCTGTGCGCATCCGCTTACGTGTTGCCGGGACGAGCGCGAGCAGCACCGGCATAAGCAACGAGGGAGGAGCAGGGCGGGGTTGGGCGCCCGGTGCCGGCGACGACCCAACCGGAGGGGTCGACATGTACCACCAGCCGCCGATGGACTGAGCCTTGACGTCGATGAGAAGTCCGTAGATCTCCGTCATCCGCTGCAGGTAGCGGGTGAAGTGGAGGACCGACAGGCTCAGGGGCGTTGGTGGAGCCGACCAGTGCATGTCCTCGCGCATCCAGAAACCACCGGGAACGTCGATCGGGATGGGCACGGGTTCGATCAGGGTCGTGATCGGACGCGCCTGGAGGAGGAACAGCCGGCGTCCGGCGAAGGCCCACTCGATGTCCTGCGGCGCGCCCCGCTCTTCGGCGACCCGGCGCGCGAGCGAAGCGACTTCCCGGGCCTGCGCCGGGGTGATCGCCGTGACCTCGTCGTTGACGACGTGCGTTCTGTCGTCGGTGACGACCCACTCGTCAGGGGTGACCTCACCAGAGACGAGGCGGTCGCCCAGACCGGGAACTGCGTTCACGAGCGCTTCCGCCATGTTGCCGGTGACCGGGTTGGCGCTGAATGCGACCCCGGCGGCCGTGGCATCGACGAGTTCCTGCACGAGGACGGCCATGGGTGCGCCGTCCGCTGAGGCGAGGCACTCACGGACGGCGGCGCGGAGAGCCGCTGCGCCACGCACGCCGAGCACTGTCGTGTATCTTCCTGCTGCGGCGGAGTCGGGCAGATCCTCGAGCACCGATGACGAGCGCACGGCGAGGGGCACGTCTCCCAACCGCCCGGCTTCATGAACAAGATGTTCCAGCTCGTCGGTCGTGATGTCCCCGATGGATGCTTCGATCGCGACTCCGGGCGGGACGGCATGTCCGCCCGCGGTCAGTTGTCCGAGGACGGCGGCCTTGGCTCCCCATCGGGCCGGATCAGCGTCGCCCAGTTGCTGAAGTGTGGCTACGTTTCTCATGGAATCGATGATCTGACCCCCGGGCGATCGACGGAATACCCACCGGCACGTATTTTCCGTTCCGGTCCCACCGGCGCCAGCACGTAGTTGTCAGCGGGACTGCGCCGGAGCATCCTCCAGGTCGAGCCATCGGGCGATCTCCACTCGTGTGCTCAGCCCGAGAGCGGCATAGATGTGGCGCATGTGCGTCTCGACTGTTCGTTCGCTGAGGAACAGTTGGCGGGCGATGGCGGCGTTCGACAGGCCGCGGGCGACAAGACCCGCTACCTCGAGCTCCCTCGCCGTCAACGCAGAGCCGGTGCGCGGCCGCGCCGGCTCCAGCCCGAGTGAGCGCGCCACCCCCCGGGCGCGGTCTGCCCAGAAGCGCACGCCCTGTGCCTCGAAGGTGTCGAGGGCACGCCCAATCAAGGCGACGGCATCCGTAGCACTCCCGGCGGCTCCTGACTCTCCCCATTCCACAACGGCTTGCGCCGCGTGCAAACGGATGCCGAGATGGTCGAGCTGGTCAGCGGCCTCCCGCAGCAGCTCGGCGCCATGCTCCGTTCGTCCTGCCGTCGTGTCGGCGAGCCCCTCCAGTCGCAGGGCGAATGCGCTGCAGACAGGACTGGTCCGCCCGAGGGTTCGGAGGTACGCCGCCTGTCGCAGGGTGCGCTCCGGCTGGGCCATCGCACTTCCTGCGAGGCCCGCGAGCAGTGGGCGCAGGCACATCACTGGCGGGTACCCGTCGAAGGTGTCCGGTCCGGGGTCAGGAATCCGGTCGGGCGCGCCCATCTGGTAGGCGAGGGTCGAACGGGCCGCATCTGCGAACGAGGCCAGTCCACGGTCGACCCTCATCCCGTCGCGGTAGGTCCGCTGCACATCCGCGAGGCTGGCACGCATCCGGCCGCCCTGACCCCGTTCCGCCGCCACCAGCGCCGCGAGTGTGCTGGCGCTGGCGCCGGCCCGCGCCGCTCCCGCAGCTGCTGCGGACGCCGCCGCGATCGACGCCGCCTCGGATGCCCCCGTCAGGTCCCCGGCGAAGTAGCGAAGGAGACCCATCCATACTCTCAGTGACGTGGAGTCATGGCCAGCTTCCACGAGCTCGCGGAGCTGGCCCTCCGCGAGCGTCGTCGCCCCGTCGAGGTCTCCTGCGAGCACCGATACCCGGGACAACATCCGCGTCGATGAGCTGTTGAGGAAGGTGTGCGGGGTCGTGCGCGCCAGGGCGAGGGCTCGCCGGGCATGCCGATGAGCCGCCTCAATCTCCCCCTCCAGAAGGTCAAGCACGCAGCGGCCGAGTTCCGACGCGCACCGGGCCGCTGCGGAATCGCTGCGCCGTGTCGCTTCGAGCAGCCGCACGGCCGAGGCGCGAACCTGCCGCGCGTCACCGAATCGCGCACTCCACACGAGCGCGCGCAGATCGCGCACCGCCGGATCCTCGTCCTCGTGGGGCGCGTCCTGGATGGCGGTGATCGTTTCCGGCACCGTTGCTTGCTGGACCCGCAGCATGGCGAGGCGGTATCGGATCGATTCGACTCGGGTCGTGTCGCTGCACTCGATCGCTACCCGCATTCCACGTCGCCAGCTCTCCTCGGCCTTCGGGACCGCACCGGCGCGAAGATAGGCCCGTCCCAGATCTTCCAGGCAGGTCGCAAGCTCGGAGCTGGACGAAAAGACCGAGGGCGTGTCGACGAGCGGCTGCAGGTACCGCACGACGTCGTCGTCGGAGCCTCCGGCTTCTGCGGACCGTGACGCTTCGAGGAGCAGTGGAACGTATCGGGGACCGCTGGCCGTCGGGCCCGCCGCGAGAAAGTGTGAGGCCGCAGCATCGAGGTCGCCGGACCCGTCGAGCGCCCACCCGATCGCGGCGTGCACGAGGCGACGTTCGTGAAGGGGGAGCGCGGCGTTCGCCCATTCCGTGTACATCGGGTGCGCCGGGCGGAATCGCTCGTCGTCGGAGCCGTCAGCCGAGACGACGAGCAAACGATCGATCAAGCGTCGGAGCACGGCCGAACAGTCCCGGGGCTCGGCGGGCCCCATTGCTGCAAGAAGGTCGAACGGCACAGGTGTCGCCGTGATCATGAGGACGTCGAACAGGCTCCGTTCGTCCGGCGGCAGCCGTCGGATCTCTCGCTCGATCCGCGTGGCGACGGTGGCGGGCGGCCGGCCGACGCTCCGCCCGGGCTCCTCCGCAAGCGCGCGGGCATAGAGCGGAAGCCCGGCGACCCGCGTCAGCACCTCGCGGTCCGGCGTTGAGCCAGAGGCGGTCCGCGCCGGTGCCGAGAGCACCGACGCGATTCCCTTCTCGGTCAGGCGCGGCAGGGCGATCCTGTGACCGTTCTGGCCGACGAGATCTGCCAGTTCGACGACGAGCGCCGAACCGGCGCGGGGCCGGCCGGCGAGAACGACCAGCAGCGGGCGTCCGGTGCCCCGGGTGGCGAGGTGCCGCACCGCCCGGCAGGTCATCTCGTCGAGGAATTCGATGTCGTCCAGGAGGAGGAGCGCAGGCGCCGCCTGCGTCACGGCGTCGAGGAGATCGTCGAGTGCGTGAAAGAGCGTCGCCGTGGTCAGGTCGGCAGCTCGCCCTTCCGGTGCCGGAGGCTGGGCGATCAGGTCGCCGAGCGTTCCCAATCGCTTCGTCAGGGGCGTCTTCGCCGCTCCAGTGCGACGGGTGACAAAACCCGTGAGCGCCGAGACGACGGGCGCCAGGGCGACGCCGGAACTCAGCGGGTCGGCGACGGCCTGCAGCGTCGCGAAGCCGCGACGCTCAGCTTCCTCGGCCAGCTCGGCGCAGAGCCGGGACTTTCCTATCCCGAGTTCGCCGGTGACGAGCGCACACGATCCCCGCCCGGCGGCGGCATCATCGAGGGCGGCTAAGAGCGTGGCGAGTTCGTGCTCCCGCTCGACGAAGAATTCGCGATGCTGGGGCTCCGAATCCTGGAGGAGGCCATGCATGGAGCAATGATCGCACTACGACGCTCAGGCGTCGACCGGGTTACTCGTCGAAGGTGTTCACCATCGCCTGGGCGGCGCGCTCCAGGTAGTCCCAGAGTGTCGCTTCGTGCAGCGGAGACAGCCCGAGCGTGTCGACCGCCGCGCGCATGTGGAGCAACCAGCGATCGCGGGCATCCGGGTTGACCTTGAACGGCATGTGCCGCATCCGCAGCCGGGGGTGGCCGCGCTGCTCGCTGTACGTCCCCGGTCCGCCCCAGTACTGCTCGAGGAACATCGTGAGCCGTTCGGTCGCCGGACCGAGGTCGTCTTCGGGATACATCGGTTTGAGCACCGGGTCGGTGGCGACACCCTTGTAGAACTCAACGCACAGTTTCTCGAACGTCGCGCGACCGCCTACCTCGGCGTAGAACGTGCTGGAGAGAAGGTCGCTCACGGCTTGACCGGTGCTTTCTTCGGCGCCTTACGCGCTGCGTGCGGTGCCTCGTTGACGACTTTGAGCGGTTTTGTCCGCGGCGGACGGGCGCCGGTGACGGATGCCGCACCGTCGAAGCCCTCGAGGACCACACTCTTGAGGGTGGGCAGCTGGATGCCCATGGCGTCGGTGGCCGCCTTCAGGCGGGCGCGGAGTTCACGGGCAACGTCGTCCTTGGCCGGCGGACGCGTCTTTACGACGAGACGGATCACGAGGGCCTCCTCCGAGATGGACTCGATGCCCCAGAGCTCGGGACGCTCGAGGATGCGGCTGCGCCACTTCGGGTCCTGGGAGAGCGAGGAGGCGGCATCCATCATGCGGTCCTGCACCGCTTCGACGTCGGCGTCGTACGGCACGGCGAGGTCGATGATGACCCGTGCCCAGCCCTGCGACATGTTGCCGACGCGCAGGATCTCGCCGTTGCGCACGAACCAGAGGGTTCCGTTGACGTCGCGCACCTGGGTGATGCGGATGCCGACCCGTTCGACGACGCCGGTGGCCGGGCCGAGGTCGACGACGTCGCCGACGCCGAGCTGATCCTCCATCACCATGAACAGCCCGTTGAGCACGTCCTTGACGATGTTCTGGGCGCCGAAACCGAGGCCCGCTCCGAGCGCCGCGGTCAGTAGCGCAAGCGAGCCGATGATGTTCTCGTTGATCTCGTTCACGATCAGCACGATGGCGACGATGACGACGGTCACGTTGACGATGTTGCCGAGCACCGTACCGAGGGTGCGGGTGCGCTGCACGAGGCGCACAGCGGCGAGCGGTGAGACGTTGAGCGCCTGGGTGTCTTCAGCGCCCTGGTTCTTCTTCACCCCGGAGACGATCTGGTTCACGATGCGGCGGATGACGAAGTGCATCAGCCAGGCTGCGATCACGGCGCCGACGATGATCAGCGCGACGGAGACAAGGGTGCCGAGGGGCGACAGGAAGAAGGCTTCAACGTTCGCCCAGAAGTCAGTCATATTCATTACCTCAAGTCTACCGGGCACGTTCTGAGCGGATGCTGCACCGGCCGAACGACGCGAGTCGCATGGTTTGCAGGCACGACGCGAAGCGTCGTGAAAGGCGGCAGCCCTGACTCAGGCAATCTTCAGAACGGGACAGCGACCCGCAACCATCTCGCGGGGTTTAGTTCCGGCCGTCGCGCTCCTGCGCCTTGAGCGCACGCTCGACGCCGGCGAGGTTCTCGACGACGATCCGGCGGAGCGCGGGCGGCTCGGGGTTGGCGTCGAGCCAGGCCACGGTGGCGTCGCGGAGTTCCGCGTTCGCCAGCGGCGCCGGGTACAGCCCCATCACCAGATACTCGGCGATCTTGTAGCTCCGCGAATCCCAGACGCGCTGCAGCATCCCGAAGTAATCCGGGATGAACGACGCGAGGACGTCCTTGTCGCGGGCCCGCTGGAATCCGATGCCGGTCCACTGCACGATCGCGTTCGGCGCCGTGTCGGTGTCGACGACGGATGCCCACGCAGCGCGTTTCGCTTCGAGCGTCGGGATCGCGGCACGGGCGAGTGCTGCGGCCTTCGCACCGTTGGCGGTGTTGTCGTCGGCGAGGGCTGCGTCGACGTCGTCGTTCCCTGCGACGCCGCCGGCGGTGAGGGCGGTGAGGAGCTCCCAGTCGAGATCGGTGTCGACGGTGAGAGAGTCGAGGACGAGCTCACCGGAGCGCAGGCCGCGGATGATGTCGAAGTGCACATCGGTGGATGCGACGCCGGCGAAGAACTTCACGAACTGGAACTGCGCGTCCGAGCCGGGTTCTGCGGCCTCCGCGAGCTGCCACAGCGCGTCGCCGACCTCGACGAGCACGCCC
Source organism: Mycetocola sp. 2940 (assembly GCF_040548835.1). Taxonomy (NCBI): domain Bacteria; kingdom Bacillati; phylum Actinomycetota; class Actinomycetes; order Micrococcales; family Microbacteriaceae; genus Mycetocola; species Mycetocola sp. 2940. Next base: position 38,301 of record NZ_JBEPSK010000017.1, on the reverse strand, counting down.
TCACGGGCGCCGGGGGCGGTGTACTGGGTCGTGGCGAGCACGAGCTGGGTGAGAGTCGTGCGGATGGTCGTCGACTCCGACTCGCTCGCGATGTTGCCGAGCACCAGCCGCACGTACTCCCGGGCCGGGGTCTCGGCATCGCGGGTGGCATCCCACGCGGCCGCCCAGACCAGCGATCGGGCGAGCGGGTCCTCGATGGTCGCGAGGGACTCCGTGGCTACGGTGAGAGACGCCTCGTCGAGCCGGATCTTGGCGTAGGCGAGGTCGTCGTCGTTGAGGAGCACAAGGTCGGGGCGCTTCTGTCCGACCAGTTCCGGCACATCGGTCCGTTCGCCGTCGACATCCAGTTCGAGACGGTGTTCGCGCACGAGCTTTCCGTCCACCGAGTTGTAGAAACCGATCGCCAGTCGGTGCGGCCGGATCGTCGGGTACTCGGCGATGGCGCTCTGCAGCACGGTGAACGCGGTGATCACACCGGACTCGTCCACGGTGATCTCCGGGCGGAGGGTGTTCACCCCGGCCGTCTCGAGCCACAGCTTGCCCCAGTCGCTGAGGTCACGGCCGGATGCCGTCTCCAGCTCGGTGAGGAGGTCGTCGAGTTCGGTGTTTCCCCACGCGTGCTTCTTGAAATAGGCGGAGACCCCGGCGTAGAAGGCGTCGATCCCGACCCAGGCGACGAGCTGCTTGAGCACCGACCCGCCCTTGGCGTAGGTGATGCCGTCGAAGTTGACCTGGACGTCCTCGAGGTCGTTGATCGTGGCGACGATCGGGTGTGTCGACGGCAGCTGGTCCTGACGGTACGCCCAGCTCTTCTCCATGGCGTTGAACGTCGTCCAGGCCCCGGTCCATTCGGTGGCTTCGGCGACGGCGATCGTCGACGCCCACTCGGCGAAGGACTCGTTGAGCCACAGGTCGTTCCACCACTTCATCGTGACGAGGTCGCCGAACCACATGTGGGCGAGCTCGTGCAGGATCGTGACGACGCGACGTTCCTTGACGGCATCCGTCACCTTGGAGCGGAAGATGTACGCCTCGGTGAAGGTGACGGCTCCGGCGTGTTCCATGGCCCCGGCGTTGTACTCGGGCACGAACAGCTGGTCGTACTTCTCGAACGGGTACGGGTAGTCGAACTTCGACTCGAAGTACTCGAAGCCCTGCCGGGTCTTCTCGAAGATGTAGTCGGCGTCGAGGTACTGGGAGAGGCTCCTGCGGCAGAACACGCCGAGCGGGATCGTCCGGCCGTCGCTCGAGGTCAGTTCGCTGCGCACCGACTCGTACGGGCCGGCGACGATGCAGGTGATGTAGCTCGACATCACCTGAGTGGGCTCGAAGGCCCAGGTCTTGCTGCCTGCCCCGGCGGCGGAAGGCTCCGGGGTCGGGGCGTTCGAGATGATGTCCCAGTGCGCGGGAGCGGTCACCGTGAACCGGAACGTCGCCTTGAGGTCCGGCTGCTCGAACACCGCGTACATGCGGCGGGAGTCGGGCACCTCGAACTGGCTGTACAGGTACACCTCGTCGTCGACCGGGTCGACGAAGCGGTGCAGACCCTCACCGGTGTTCATGTAGATCATGTCGGCGTCGACGGTGAGCTCGTTCTCGGCCTGCAGGTTCTCGAGGGAAATCCGGATGCCGTCGCTCACGACCGCCGGGTCGAGGCTGACACCGTTGAGAGTAACAGCGTGAACCGTGCGGGTGATGGCGTCGATGAAGGTCGATGCGCCTGGCGTGGCTGTGAAGCGAACGGTCGTGGTCGACCGGAAGGTTTCCGGCCCGGTCGTGAGATCGAGCGCGATCTCGTAGCTCGAGGTGGAAACGAGCGATGCCCGCTCCTGTGCTTCGGCGCGGGTGAGGTTTTCTCCGGGCAACGCTGAACTCCTTTGTGCGAAATGGGACGGTACGAATGAGTCGGATCGTGTCCGACTTGCAAGCGTAGTCCTTCGCCTTCGCGCGCCGCCGGAACGGTTGCGGGAATGCGGGGGAGCGGTTCCGTGGTTGGCTGGGAGTATGAGCGCTGATACCCCCACTCCCGTCCCGACCGCCGTCGACTTCTGGTTCGACCCCTCCTGCCCGTGGGCCTGGATGACCTCCCGCTGGGTCGATGAAGTCGCTGTGCTGCGCAACCTCGATGTCACCTGGCACGTGATGAGCCTCGCCGTGCTCAACGAGGATCAGGATGTCAGTGAGGATTATCGCGCGTTCTTTCCCCGCGCGCTCCGCTACACCCGCCTCGTCGCCGCCGCGAAGGAGGAGTTCGGCCAGGTCATCGTCAAGCCGCTGTACGACGCGCTCGGCACGCAGATCCACCCGGGCGAGTCGACCGACCCCGACACGGTGATCGTGCAGGCGCTCGCCGAGGTGGGATTGCCGCCGGAATTCGCCGAACACTCGCTGAGCGATGCGTACGACCCGCAGATGAGGGCGAGCCACTTCGACGGCATCGGCCGGGTCGGCCAGGACGTCGGCACGCCGGTGATCGCGGTGAACGGCGTCGCCTTCTTCGGCCCGGTCATCTCACCCTCACCACAGGGCGAGGACGCCGCCCGTCTCTGGGACGGTGTGGTCGCCGTCGCCTCGTACCCGGGTTTCTTTGAGATCAAGCGCAGCAGGACCGTCGGGCCGATCTTCAACTGACACAGGCCGGGCGCCGGTGACGCCCGGAAACGGCAGAATGGAAGCATGCGCATCCACATCGCCACCGACCACGCCGGCCTCGACTTCAGCCAGCACCTGCAGCAGCACCTTCGCGACAACGGCCACGAGGTCGTCGACCACGGTCCGACCGAGTACGACGCGCTCGACGACTACCCGTCGTTCTGCATCAACGCCGCTCTCGCGGTCGTGCGCGACCAGGCCGCCGGGGTTGAGGCGCTCGGTGTGGTGTTCGGCGGGTCGGGGAACGGTGAGCAGATCGCGGCGAACAAGGTGCGTGGCATCCGCGCTGCCCTCGTCTGGAACCTCAGCACGGCTGTCCTCGCCCGTGACCACAACAACGCCAACGTCATCTCGATCGGTGCCCGCCAGCATCCGGTCGAAGACGTGATCGCGTTCATCGACGCGTTCATCGCCGAACCGTTCAGCGCTGAGGAGCGTCACGTGCGGCGCATCGCGCAACTCGCCGAGTTCGAGGAGACGGGCACGATCGCGGGCAAGGGCGTCGACGCCCTTCCCGAACGGGGCTGACATGCCCGAGGGCCATTCCGTCCATCGCATCGCACGGCAGTTCCGGCAGAACTTCCAGGGTCACCGGGTGAACGTCTCGTCGCCGCAGGGCCGATTCGTCGAGGGCGCCGCCCTTCTCGACGGGCGCACCGTCACCGACGTGAAAGCCGTCGGCAAGCAGATGTTCATCGACTTCGACGACAGTGTCTGGCTGCGTATCCACCTCGGAATGTACGGGGCCTGGGACTTCGCGGGGGAGATCACCCAGGATGCCACGATCGCGTCGGCGAACGGCCGGATGGGTCACACGAACCAGAGAGGCACCGACCTCGCGGCGGCGATCCTCGACGACGCGGGTGAGAACTCGCTGAGCTCGATCGGCGCACCGCGGAAGACCCGCGTGCGGATGTCCGAGCAGACCAAGGGCCTCGCCGGCTCCGAGTGGGAGACGTTCCCGCCCGAACCGGTGGGTGCGGTCCGTGTCAGGCTCCTCGCCGAACACGCGGTCGCCGACCTCCGCGGCCCGACCGCCTGCGAGATCATCGACGACGCCCGCGTCGGTGAGGTGATCGCGAAACTCGGCCCTGACCCGCTGCTCGACGACAGCGACGCGGCCGAGGACCGGTTCACCACGGTCGTGCGCCGGAAGCCGACCCCGATCGGCCTGCTTCTCATGGACCAGTCCGTCGTCTCCGGGATCGGCAACGTCTACCGGGCGGAGCTGCTGTTCCGTGCCGGGGTGAACCCGCACACGCCGGGCAAACTGGTGTCGGAGGAGACGGTGCGTGCGATCTGGCGCGACTGGTCACGGCTGCTCCGCATCGGCGTCGAAACCGGCCAGATGATGACCATGGACGATCTCTCCGGCGAGGACTACCGCAAGGCGATGGCGCACCGCGACGACCGGCACTGGGTCTACAAGCGCGAGGGCCTGCCCTGCCGGGTCTGCGGAACCCATATCCTGCTCGAAGAGATGGGCGCCCGAAAACTGTACTGGTGCCCGGTCTGCCAGAGCTGAACCCGACATCGAGAAGGACCCGATGAGACAGAATCCCAGCTTCGTTCTCGGCGACATTCCCGAGCTCCGTCGCCTGATCGACCTGAACCCGTGGGTCACCCTCGTGAGCGACACCGCTGACGGGCTCGTGGCATCCCACTATGCCGTGGTGCTCGACCCCGACCGCGACGACCTGACCATCCTCGGCCACGTCGGCCGCCCGGACGAAGCGATCCACGAACTCGAATCCCACGAACTGCTCGTCGTCGTGCAGGGACCGCACGGCTATATCTCACCGGGCTGGTATGACGATGCACCGGCCGTGCCGACCTGGAACTTCGTTGTCGCTCACCTGCGCGGCGTGCCCGAGATCCTCAGCGATGAGGAGAACTACCGGGTCCTCGGGCAACTGGTCGAACACTTCGAGAACCGGATGCCAGAGCCCCGCCTGATGGAGGGAACGCCGGCGAACGCCGAATATGCCCGCCGCATCAGCAGCGGCACCGTCGGGTTCCGACTGACCCCGACCCGCGTCACCGCGAAGCGCAAGCTCAGCCAGAACCGCCCGGCCGAAACCGTCGACCGGATCATCGACCAGCTGGAGAACGGCTCCGAGTACCCCAACCCCGCCCTCGCCGCCGAGATGCGCCGGGCCCGCCGGTGAGCGAATTCCGGCTCCGCGCCGCCCGTCCGGGTTCCGGCATCCGCCGCACCTTCACTGAGGTGCGCCTCGCCGGGGTCGACGCCCGGCCCGTCGACATTGTGCTCGAGGACGGGATCATCGCCGAGCTTCGGCCGTCCGGCAGCAGGCCGGCCGATGGCGCGACCACGGACGCAGCCGGGCGGTGGGTCCTGCCCGGGCTCTGGGATTCGCATGTGCACTTCACTCAGTGGGCGCAGACGTCGCGCCGGTTCGATCTGTCCGGCACGAGGACGGCGGCCGAGGCGCTCGCTGTCGTCGACGCGACCACGGCCTCAGGCGCGTCCGCCGACGAGTCGGCCGTCGGCTTCGGGTTCCGGGACGCGCTCTGGCCGGATACCGCCGACCTCGCCGCTTTCGACCGCGTGTCGCACGGCCAGCCGGTGATCCTCATCGCCGGCGACCTCCACTGTGTCTGGCTGAACACTGCTGCGCTCCGCCGGTATGGACACGACGGCCACGAGACCGGGCTCCTTCGTGAGGAGGACGCGTTCGCGGTGCATCGCAGCATCGACGCTGCCCCCGACGCGGTCGTCGACGGCTGGGTACGCGATGCCGCCGAGGCGGCCGCTGCCCGTGGGGTCGTCGGCGTCGTCGACTTCGAGATGGCGTGGAACCTCGACTCGTGGACGAGACGCATCGCCGCAGGCATCCTGTCGCTGCGCACCCGCTTCGGCATCTACCCGCACGACCTCGACCGGGCGATTGCCGAACGGCTGCGGACCGGCCAGGTCCTGCCGCACACCCACGGGCTGCTCGAAGTCGGTTCCCTCAAAGTGATCACCGACGGGTCGCTCAACACCCGCACCGCGTACTGCGTCGACCCGTATCCCGGGTTGGGCGGAACCGAACACTCCCACGGAGTCCTCACGGTTCCGCCCGACGAGCTCACCGCCCTGATGTCCCGCGCCCGGCAGGCCGGCCTCGAATCCGCGATCCACGCCATCGGGGACCAGGCCAACACCCACGTCCTCGACGCGTTCGCCGCCACCGGGTCCCGGGGCTCGGTCGAGCATGCCCAGTTGCTTTCCGCCGACGACATCGGCCGGTTCGCCGCGCTGGGCGTGACAGCGAGCGTGCAACCCGAACACGCCATGGACGATCGTGACGTCGCCGAGCATTATTGGGCCGGTCGCACCGATCGCGCGTTTCCCCTGCGGAGTATCCTCGACGCCGGAGGGACGCTCGCCCTGGGCTCGGACGCTCCCGTCGCCCCACTCGATCCATGGCTGGCGATCTCGGCCGCCGTGGGCCGGTCGCGCGACAACCGTGCGCCGTGGCATCCGGAGCAGTCGATTTCTGTCGCTGAGGCGATCGCCGCGTCGACACGGGGCGCGACCCTCCGGGCCGGCCAGGTCGCCGACCTCGTCCTCGTCGACAGGGACCCTTTTGCGGCCAGCCCCGACGACCTGCGGCGGATGCCGGTGGCCGCGACGGTCCTCAACGGCCGGGACACCTTCAGCACGCTCTGACCGAACGACGAAGGAGGGCCGCCCTTCCGGGCGACCCTCCTTCGACGTGGCGTGCTTACTTCGAGACGTGCGCGACGAGGAACCAGCGGTCCTTCTCGAGGCCGCGGGCGATCTCGATGGCGATATCCTGGCTGGTGAGGTCGATCGCGTCGAGTTCGTCGACGGCGGTTTTGATCGAGGTGAGTGCGGCGTCGATCTGGGCGACGAACTCGGCGATGGTGGTGCCCGACTGCTGGAACCCGGCGGTCAGCTCGCCCGTCGTCGTCTTGGCAGCGACCGTGGCCAGTCGCGCGTCGACCGGGAGCCCGAGGGCGACGATGCGCTCAGCGGCGGTGTCTGCCCAGTCCTGGGCGTGGTCGACGATGATGTCAAGGAGTTCGTGGACCCCGACGAAGTTGGCTCCGCGAACGTGCCAGTGGGCCTGCTTGCCGTTCACGACGAGGGCGGTCAGGTCGATGACGACCGGGCTCAGGAACTGGGCGACTCCCGCCGCGACGTCGGGGCTGACGGAGGTGGATGAAACGGTGGTGATGTCTGTCATGAGGGTTCCCCTTCGCTGTGCGCGTGGTGCGCTGTTGGAGACAACGCTACTCAGCTGCACGCAATGCGCAAGGAAGCGAAGGCTCGTCTAACTTCGTCCGACCCGGGGGTTTTCCCCCGTGCAGGTTGGGGAGAATGCCTCATGTTACCCGGGTGGCGCGGTCGCGAGGCTGGGTACATGTCTTCTTCTGTCCCCGTTGTTTCGACCCGCCGACCGCGGCCCCAGGTGGTGCACCAGTTACTCGCCCAGCGGCGGGATCCGCTCGCGTTCCTCACTCCGCGCGAGAGCGAGGTGCTGCAGCTGATGGCTGAAGGAGTCACGAACGCGGGCATCGCGCGGCGGCTGGTGGTCGGTGTCGGCGCGGTGGAGAAGAACGTGACCTCGATCTTCTTGAAACTGGGCCTCGAGGCGTCCGCGTCGGATCACCGCCGCGTGCTTGCGGTGCTGCGCTACCTGCGGTCCTGAAGGGCGCCGCCGTGGCCGAGTGGGCCGAAAGGGTTGCTCGCTCGTGCGCTGAACCGCCGTTGCGGCTCAGTCGATCGCGGGAGCAGCCATGTGGGCCCGATCGCCAGGCGCATTGCGCTCGGTTGCGCTTCTCCGCGCGCCGCGTGGTCCTCAGTGCTCCCGAATCACCACGAAACGTTCGCCGTGGTATCCGCGGGCAGCAGGTTGTGGGAACTCGAGGTGGGCAACCGCAGTTTGTGGCGACTCGAGCGCGCGGCCGTGGCTGAGTGGGCGGAAAGGGTTGCTCGCTCGTGCGCTGAACCGCCGTTGCGGCCCAGTCGATCGCGGCGACCGCCATTTGGGTCCGATCGACGGGCGCGGGGCCTCGTCTGTGCCCGCGGAGCTGTCGAATCGCCACGAAACGTTCGCCGTGGCATCCGCGGGCAGCAAATTGTGGGGACTCGAGGTGGGCAACGGCAGTTTGTGGTGACTCGAGCGCGCCGCCGTGGCCGAGTGGGCCGAAAGGGTTGCTCGCTCGTGCGCTGAACCGCCGTTGCGGCCCAGTCGAAAGCGGGAGCAGCCATTGGGGCCCGATCGGCGGGCGCGGCGCCCCGTCTGGGCCCATCGATGCGGGGGAGCGTCAGCGCAGCGACGAAACCCCGCGGGCCGCCGCCTTGAGGTCGCGGATCCGGCTCTCGTAGGTCGCCGCCAGCACGATGAGCACGATGCCCCCGATCCCGGCCCAGAGCCACCACGGCACGCTGCCGTACAGGCCCGAGATCCACGGCCACAGCTGCGCGAGGGCATGCACGACGACAACACCCGCGCCGAGCAGCGTCGGCGCCTGCAGCTTCAATGCGAGGCCGGCGCCGAAGACGGCAAGCGCAACGACCCCGAGGCCGACGACCCGCCACAGCTCGTTGGCGACGCCGAAGTCCGCGAGCAGCGAGGGCAGCAGGAGGACGAGGAGCCCGGGGCCGAGTTCCGTCCAGGAGCCGCGTCGGCCGTTCCGGGTGAGGCGGATGCCGCCGCCGACGATCAGAGCGCTCGCGACCGGTACCGTCGCCAGTTCGAACGGGTCGGCCGTGCCGGTGGCCACGAGCGCGCCGGCGAGAACGAGGGCGCAGGCGATCGACACCCAACGGAGCACGGGTGCGAACTCGTCGCGAACGGATGCCGCGACCACGAACCCGCACGCCACGGCGAGCACCAGGAACCCACGCCACGCTTCAACCCCGGAGGTGAGGAGAACGGCAAGCGTCGGCACGGAGAGAACGACAACGGATGCCGTGACCGCGACCGCCGCGAGAACCCCGGGAACGTCGCCCGTGCGGTACCAGAGCAGCCCCGCTCCGAGAAGAAGAAGAGCAGCGGACCCGGACCAGATCTCGAACGGAATGCTGTCCCCGTCCGGGTTGAGCAAGGCCCGGCCCAGACCCGCGATCGTCGCGCCCGCGACGCCGGCGGTCCAGAGCACGGAACTGAGCCACATGCCGCGGAACACCGGGGGCGCGAGCGTACCCACTCCGATGAGGAGGGCGGATGCTCCGAGCACGATTCCGGCCCGCAGCGGCTCCGCGCCGGTGGCGGCGATCGCGCTCGGGACAAGACCCACGACGAGTGCTGCGGCGAGAAGAGCCGAGCGCCCCGGTTCCGCCCGCGCACCGCGAACGGGTCGGCGCGCCAGGGTGATTCCGAGGATGGCAAGCAGGAGCCCGGCGACCGGCAGGGTGTAGAGCTCGATGACGGTGGCGTCGGCGCGCGCGAGTCCGAGCCAGAGTCCGGCCACGGCCAGCGGGAACCCGAGCCAGGCAAGATGGCGTCTCGGCGAGGTGCCCGAGACGATGCCTCCTTCGCCGCTCCCGACGAGCAGGGCGCTCACCGCGAGCAGGAGAAGCGTGAGCCAGCCCAACTCGGGGCGCACCCATACCGAGACAAGAACGAGTGCCGCCCCGATCGCCAGGGCACCGTCCCAGGCGAAGCGGGCGGGAGAGGTGCCCGGACCACGCCGGCGGAACAGGACGAGGCCGAGCGCGGCGAGGAGAACGACCGTGGCACCGAGAACGACACCCGTCGTGTCGGCCTGCCCCGTGCCTGATGGACCTGTCGGCCCGAAATTCGTCCAGGCGATCTCGGCCGCCCACAGAATGGCGACCGGTGTGACCGCGGCGGCCACAAAGCGTTCCGGCCAGTCGGCGACACGGTCGTTGAGCTGCCATGCCATCCCGGCCACAGCTGCCGCGATCAACGCCGAGAGCAGCGGCACCGGACTGCCCAGGCCGACGAGTTCGACCAGGCCGATCCCGGCCGCGAGCGCAGCGGTCGCGCCGAGGACGGCAAGCTCGGCCCGCGTCAGCAGGCCGGGGGCGAACGGAATGACGGCGCAGACGAGGAGAGCGGTCAGTGCCATCCACAGTGCCGCCGACCCGGTCGGAGCCGTGGTCCCGGTCACCGCTTCGAACCAGGCCGGGACCATCCGCGCGCTGAAGATCAGCGCGATCGCCGCCAGCCCGGTCGCCACCGGGACCAGCCCGCCCGCCGATGGAGCAGCCGTCCGGGCCAGCACCTGCCGTGCCGCGCCCAGCAGGGCCAGTGACGCCAGCGCGGTCACCGGGAACGTGGCTGTGCTCGTCAGGCCGATCGTGCTGAACACGAACACCGCCACGGCGAACGCGCTGCCCAGCGCAATCCGCAGTGACCCAGACGGAAGGACCACGATGGCGGCGAGCGATGCCGCCGCAAGCAAGCCGAGACAGAGAGCGGATGTGACGGGCTGGCCGATCGACGCGCTGGCGGCGATGAGGCCCAGGCTGCCCACGCCGACGGGAATCCAGCTCAACCGGGCCGCCAGTCTGAGCGTTGCGAGCGTCGCAAGCGCGATCCCGGCAACGAGGAGGAGGGCGAGCGGGGGCTCGAAACTAAGCGAGAACAGCGGGTCCGGGGGACTCCCGAACGCCGCCACGCTGAACGGCATCGTCGTCGCGCCCCAGGCGCAGGTCGCGAGCGAGAGAGCGAGCGCCGGACCGGATGCCAACCCGGCGAGTCCGAGCGGGATGAGGGCGGCGAGGCGGAGCGCAGGAACCAGCCGGCCCATCCCCGGGATGCGCGTCAGCGAGCTCACAACGAACGCGGACACGGCGGTCACGGTCGCCGGCAACCAGAGCACAGCGTCTTCGACTCGGCCCCAGAGGAACAGGGAGAGTCCGGCGCCGGCAGCGGCGAGGCCCAGGCCGATGGCGGTGAGCGCTCCCCAGCCGTCCAGGCGAACCGGCGCCGCGGCGTCCGCCCTGCCCGTCTCAGCAACGGGAGCGGCGGCCAGCAGGCAGAGCCACACCGCGGCGAGGACGGCGAACGCGATACTCCCGCCGGCTGGGAGGTCGGGGAAGGCGCCGAACGCACAGACGCCCGCGACGGCGGTGGCGACCATGCCGGTGATGCGGAGGAGCGTCCGCTCGACCCGCCCGGGGATCCGGGTCCAGACGAGTGAGGCGAAACCGACCGCAGCGAGAGCGGTCCACAGCCGGGTCGCGAAGTCGACGTCGGCGAGCAGCCCCTGGACGAGGGCGAAGAGCGCAACCGGTCCGAGGATCACCGCCGACATCGACAGGGTGCGCAGCGGGATAGTGCGCGCACCGAGCGCAAGGAGAGTGGTCAGGAGGCCGACGGACAGTCCCATGTACAACCAGCCGTCGAGCTCGCCCGAGCCGAAGACGCCGTTCGCCCGGATGATCCACAGATCGAGGAGGAAGAGCACGACAGCAAGGGCAGCGATTCCCTCGGCGGTGCCCTGCAACCGGCGACGGTTGAGAAGCACGGCCGCGCCGAACACGGCAACGCTCGCGGCCCCGGTGAGGAGCGACCGAATCTCCAGGCTGGCAATGAAATAGGCCAGAAGGACGAAGAAGAGCGCCATGACCGACACGAGGATCACGCCGACCGTCAGCATGAGGATCTGGATGCCGGACCGTCGCGGTTTGGCGGGATGCTGCCCGGTCGATGCCGGCGGCCACGGGGGCTGGACCGGCATACCCGGGGAGGCCCACGGGGCCGGAGGGTACTGCTGGTTGTGCGTCGCAGAGGCAGCAGCCGGCTGTGCGAAGACCGGGGCCGGGGTGGCAGCCTGCGGCTGGTATGACGGCGCTGGTGTCGCGGCTGCAGCGCGCGCCTGGGCAACGCGGCGTTCCTGTTCGGCCTGGGCGCTGCGCATCCGGGCCACAAGGCCCTGCCGCTGGAATTCCGCGTGAACGACGGCCTTGCCCGCTTCGAGGAGCGCGGATGCCTCCGGGACGCTGAGGTCCAGGCCGCACCGGGTGCAGACAGGGCCGGGGGAGCCGTCGTTCGCGGTCGGCAGGGGAGCAATGGCGATGTCGGAGAAACAGCCAGGGCACAGGGTGGTGTCTGTGAGGAACTCCGGCCTGCGCGGCCAGGTGTCGGGAGCGCCGGGCGGGCTCGCTGGTGCCGGTGGGACGGGGTAGCCCGAGGTCGATGACATGGCCCGATTGTGGCAGAGCGGCCTCCTGTATGGGCGGCGTTCGGCCACTCGGGGGATAGAGATCGCGCCTGTGGAGAAAATCCGGCAGCGCTAGTGTGGCGGAATGACGACTGACAACGCAGCGAGCATCATCCGACTCACCGGGCTCGACGGCCCGGTCATCGCAGACACAGCATTCGTCGCTCCCGGTGCCAGGATCGTGGGGAACGTGACCCTGAAAGACGCGTCGAGCGTCTGGTACAACGCCGTCCTGCGCGGGGATTCCGCTTCGATCGAGCTCGGTGAGGGCAGCAACATCCAGGACGGGGTCGCCGTGCACGTGGACTCCGCCTCACCCGTGGTCATCGGCCGTTCCGTGTCGGTCGGCCACAACGCTGTCGTGCACGGCTGCACCATCGGCGACACGGTGCTCGTCGGCATGGGATCCGTCATCCTCAGCGGGGCCGTGATCGGCGACGAGTGCCTCATCGCCGGGGGAGCCGTCGTGCTCGCCGGCGCGGTGATCCCGCCGCGGTCCCTGGTCGCCGGCGTGCCGGGAAAGGTGCGACGCGAGCTCACCGACGACGAGGTCGACGGCATCCGCAGGAACGCCGAGATCTACCTCGAACACACCCGGCACCACCGCGAGTCGATCGAAAGCGCGGACTAGCCTGGCTACCCCGCGCCGTTTCTGCGGATCCACCGGCGGTGCGAGGCCATCCCGGTGCCGAGGCAGACCGCGCATGCGGCCATCAGGCCGACTCCGGCGCCGAAGCGTCCGGTGCCGAGGAGAATTCCGGCGACGATGAAGAGTGCGACGCCGGCGGTGGTCCAGAGGGAGTACGGGCGGAGCATCTTCATCGCTTCGCCTTCGGCTCGCCAGGTGTGGAATGGGGAACTGGAGGGGATGACGGGAATCGAACCCGCGTGATCAGTTTGGAAGACTGAGGCTCTACCATTGAGCTACATCCCCGAGACCGGAAGACCGGCACCCGAATATCGTAGTACACGTTTCGAGGTCGGATGTGCAGCTGCCCGCCGGGGCGGAATTTTACAAGCGCTCGTGCATTAGACTGTCGGAGGCCTTCCATTACCGCCTTCTCGATTGGTGTGTGAGTCCACACCGGTAGGTCATCTACCGGGGCGTAGCTCAGCTTGGTAGAGCGCCCGGTTTGGGACCGGGAGGTCGCAGGTTCGAATCCTGTCGCCCCGACAAGTCCGTCCTCCTCAGCTCGAGGAAAAAATCCACAACACAGGAGAACACACCAACGTGAAATCCACGGTCGAAAAGCTCAGCCCCACTCGTGTCAAGCTCGCCATTTCGGTGACGCCAGAAGACCTGAAGCCGAGCATCACCCACGCCTACGGCCACATCGCCGAGCAGGTCAACATCCCCGGGTTCCGTAAGGGCAAGGTTCCGCCGGCGATCATCGACCAGCGCATGGGCAAGGGTGCCGTCCTCGAGCACGCCGTCAACGAAGGCCTGGACGGGTTCTACCGCGCCGCCGTCGAAGAGCACAGCATCCGCACGCTCGGTCGCCCCCAGGCCGACATCGTCGAGTGGCCCAGCGACAAGGACTTCTCCGGAGACCTGCAGCTTGCCATCGAGGTCGATGTGCGTCCCGAGATCACCCTGCCGTCCTACGACGACATCACCATCGAGGTCGACGAAGCCGAAATCACCGACGAGGATGTCACGGCTGAACTCGACAAGCTCCGCACCCGCTTCGGCACCCTCGTCACCGTCGACCGCCCCGCGGCGACCGGCGACTTCGTGCAGATCGACCTCATCGCCACGATCAACGGTGAAGAAGTCGACAACGCGACCGGCATCTCTTACGAGGTCGGCTCAGGCGACCTGATCGAGGGCATCGACGAGGCGCTCGAGTCGCTGACCGCCGGTGAAGTCACCACCTTCAGCGCACCGCTGCTCGGTGGCGAGCACGAGGGCGAGAACGCCGAGATCACGGTCACGGTCGGCGCCGTCAAGGAACGCGAAATGCCTGCGGCCGACGACGACTTCGCCCAGATCGCCAGCGAGTTCGACACCATCGCTGAACTCACCGAGAGCCTCAAGGAGCAGGTCGCGCGCCAGAAGGCCTTCGGCCAGGGCACCGCTGCCCGCACCAAGCTGCTCGAGAAGCTCGTCGAACTGGTTGAGATCCCCGTTCCCGAGAAGCTCGTCGAAGACGAGGTCCACCGTCACCTCGAGGGCGAAGGCCGTCTCGAAGACGACGAGCACCGCGCCGAGGTCACCGTCTCGAGCGAGGCCACCTTCAAGCAGCAGATGCTCCTCGACACCATCGCTGAGGCCGAGAACGTCCAGGTCAGCCAGGACGAACTGACCCAGTACCTGATCCAGGGTGCCGCGCAGTACAACATGGAGCCGGGCGAGTTCATCAAGGTTCTCGACGAGAACGGCCAGATTCCTGCCATGGTCGGAGAGGTCGCCCGCAACAAGGCCCTCGCCGTCGTGCTGGCGAAGACCAAGGTCGTCGACACCGCAGGCAAGACCGTCGACCTCACCGGATTCGTTCCGACCGACGACGACGACGCTGTCGCCGACGATGCCGCAACCGACGAGGCCGCACCGGCTGAGACCGCTGAGGCTCCGGCCGAGGACGCGCCGGCTGAGAAGCCCAAGAAGGCGAAGAAGACCGAGAAGACCGAAAAGTAGGTTTCCTTTTTCTCACGACGGATGCCCCGGGAACGACTCCGGGGCATCCGTCGTTTAACCGCGGAGCGACGCGATATCTGCCCACGGCGAACAGAGCAGTTCCGGTGCGTGGGCTCCGATAGATTCGATTACACGCAACAACTGAAATGGAGCGCGACATGGCCGAACTGGCACTGCCCAACAGTGTTTTTGACCGACTGCTGAAGGATCGCATCATCTGGCTCGGCGCCGAGGTCCGCGATGAGAACGCGAACGAGATCGCCGCGAAGCTGTTGCTGCTCGCGGCCGAGGATTCCAAGCGGGACATCTACCTGTACATCAACTCGCCCGGTGGCTCGATCACCGCGGGCATGGCGATCTATGACACCATGCAGTTCGTTCCGAACGACATCGTCACCGTCGGCATCGGCATGGCTGCCTCGATGGGCCAGCTGCTGCTGACAGCGGGCACCAAGGGCAAGCGGTACATCACCCCGAACGCCCGCGTCCTGCTCCACCAGCCACATGGTGGATTCGGTGGAACGTCGAGTGACATCCAGACCCAGGCACAGCTCATCCTCGACATGAAGCGCCGCCTGGCCGAGATCACCGCTGCACAGACCGGCAAGACCGTCGAGCAGATCAACGCCGACGGCGACCGCGACCGCTGGTTCAGCGCGCAGGAAGCCCTCGAATACGGGTTCGTCGACCACATCCGCGAATCGGCGACTGACGTCTCCGGTGGCGGCGGAACCGAATCCAACTAAGCGTCGAGAAAACTCAGAGGACAGAACAAATGGAAACCCCGACCTTCCGCGCCGCAGGCAACTTCGCTGCTACGGCGGCTGCCATGCCGAATTCCCGCTACATCCTGCCGAGCTTCGAAGAGCGCACCGCCTACGGGTACAAGCGCCAGGACCCCTACGCCAAGCTGTTCGAGGACCGCATCATCTTCCTCGGCGTGCAGGTCGATGACGCCTCCGCCGATGACGTCATGGCGCAGCTCCTCGTTCTCGAGAGCATGGATCCGGACCGCGACATCGTCATGTACATCAACTCACCCGGTGGATCGTTCACCGCGATGACCGCGATCTACGACACGATGCAGTACATCCGCCCGCACATCCAGACCGTCGTGCTCGGCCAGGCGGCATCCGCTGCTGCCGTGCTCACCGCGGCCGGGACGCCGGGCAAGCGGCTCGCGCTGCCGAACGCCCGCATCCTCATCCACCAGCCCGCCATCGGCGAGGCCGGCCAGGGGCAGGCATCCGACATCGAGATCCAGGCCGCTGAGATCCTGCGGATGCGGGTGTGGCTCGAAGAGACGCTGTCAGCCCACTCCAACCGGAGCAAGGAACAGGTTAACAAGGACATCGACCGCGACAAGATCCTGTCGGCGGAGCAGGCCCTGGAATACGGCCTGATCGACCAGGTCCTGACCAGCCGCAAGCACCTGCCGACGCTGAACAAGACCGCGTCAGGCGCCATCGCGTCCTGACCGCGGACAAACAGAAGACGGAGCCGGGGCAACCCCGGCTCCGTTTTCGTTTCCACGACATATTCTCGGCTTTTTCGACACCCGGCAGTCTGCTTGCGTCGCGATGTCTCCGGTTCGGGTTAGGCTCAAAGTAGGCAACCTGCCAGCAAAAGGAGTGTGGACAGATGGCTCGAATCGGTGAGAGCGCCGACCTGCTCAAATGCTCCTTCTGCGGCAAGAGCCAGAAGCAGGTCCAGCAGCTCATTGCGGGGCCGGGCGTGTACATCTGCGACGAATGCGTCGAGTTGTGCAACGAGATCATCGAGGAGCGTCTCGCCGAGGCCGGCGAAGCCGCCGCACCCGACTTCGAGCTGCCCAAGCCCAAGGAGATCTTCAACTTCCTCGAGGAGTACGTGATCGGGCAGGTCCCCGCCAAGAAGGCGCTCTCCGTCGCCGTCTACAACCACTACAAGCGCACCCGCGCCCGCACGACGCTCACCAGCGCCGACTCGATCTCCGACGACATCGAGATCCAGAAGAGCAACATCCTCCTCATCGGCCCGACCGGCTGCGGCAAGACGTACCTCGCGCAGACCCTCGCGAAGCGCCTCAACGTGCCCTTCGCCGTCGCCGACGCCACCGCGCTGACCGAAGCCGGTTATGTCGGCGAAGACGTCGAGAACATCCTGCTCAAACTGATACAGGCGGCTGACTACGACGTCAAACGTGCCGAGACCGGCATCATCTACATCGACGAGGTCGACAAGATCGCCCGCAAGGCCGAGAACCCGTCGATCACCCGCGACGTGTCCGGTGAGGGCGTGCAGCAGGCGCTCCTGAAAATCCTGGAGGGAACCGTCGCATCCGTTCCCCCACAGGGCGGCCGCAAGCATCCGCACCAGGAATTCATCCAGATCGACACGACCAATGTGCTCTTCATCGTCGCCGGCGCGTTCGCCGGGCTTGAAGAGATCATCTCGTCCCGCGCCGGCAAGAAGGGCATCGGCTTCGGCGCCCCCCTGCACTCCAAGGGCGACGACATGAACCTGTTCAGCGAGGTTCTGCCTGAAGACCTGCACAAGTTCGGGCTCATCCCCGAGTTCATCGGGCGACTCCCGGTCGTCACCACGGTGACGCCGCTCGACCAGCACGCGCTGATGGAGATCCTCACCGTTCCGAAGAACGCGCTCGTGCGCCAGTACCAGCGCATGTTCGAGATCGACGGCGTCGAGCTCGAGTTCGAGCAGAGTGCCCTCGAGGCGATCGCCGACCTGGCGGTGCTCCGCAAGACGGGCGCCCGAGGTCTCCGTGCGATCCTCGAAGAGGTGCTCGGCCCCGTCATGTTCGAGGTGCCGTCGACCGAAGAGGTCGCGCGGGTCGTCATCACCCGCGAGTCGGTGCTGGAGAACGCGGCGCCCACGATTGTTCCGCACAAGCCGCGTCGCCAGGAGAAGTCGGCGTAGCTGGCCACTCCCGCCGGCGCCGCACTCGTGGCGCTCGGGCGATCGCTCGGGCTCCTGTAGACGTCGATTTGCCCTGAAGTGCTGTTTGGGCAGTGAGGCGCCCCAAAATGCTATTCCGCGTCTCTGCGGAAGACCGTTTGGGGCAACTCAGTGAGACGAGCAGCCGTTTGGGGAAACTCGATCCTCACGGACGGTGATCGGGGCGATGCTCCGTCTGTAGCGCTCGTGGCATTGGATGCTGCGGCGAAGCCGGCCACAGACGGTGAGTTGCCTCGAAGCGTTGTTCGGGATGCTCACGAGCGACCGTTTGGGGCCACTCAGGTAAACGAGTGACCGTTTGGGGGAACTCGATGCGAGCGGTTTACGTTGTCAGCCCCCGCCGCACGAGCAGCGGCTCGATCCGGGCGTCGCGGCCGCGGAACTCGCGGTACGCCTCGAGCGGATCTTTACTGCCACCGACGCCGAGTACCAGTGCTCTGAAGCGGTCGCCGTTCTCGCGGGTGAGCCCGCCGTTCTCGGTGAACCACTCGACGGCATCCGCGTCGAGGACTTCGCTCCAGATGTACGAGTAGTAGCCCGCGTCATATCCGCCCGAGAAGGTGTGGGCGAAGTAGGTGCTCGAATAGCGAGACGGCACCGCGGGGTTGTCGAGCCCTGCCGCGGTAAGCGCGTCGCGTTCGAAGACGGCGACATCGTCGACGGCGGCCCCGGCAGGCAGCCGGTGCCAGGCCTGGTCGAGCATGGCCGCCGCGAGGTATTCGCTGGTGAGGAATCCCTCATTGAACGAGGAGGAGCGGCGGATGCTGTCGACGAGGTCCTGCGGCATCCGCTCGCCCGTCTCGTGGTGCACGGCGTAACTGGCGAGGACCTCGGGCCACAGCATCCACATCTCGTTCACCTGGCTGGGGAACTCGACGAAGTCGCGGTACACGTTCGTGCCCGCGAACCGGGGATAGCGAACCCGGGCGAAGAGGCCGTGGAGGGCATGGCCGAACTCGTGGAAGAACGTTTTCACCTCATCGAAGCTGAGGAGGGTCGGCTGCCCCGGCGCGGGTTTGGGCACATTGAGGTTGTTCACGACGACGGTCGGCTGACCGAGCAGGGTATTCTGGGCGATCAGCGGATTCATCCAGGCGCCACCGCGTTTCGAGTCCCTGGTGTAGAGATCGAGCAGGTACAGGCCGATCGGGGACCCGTCGGCTTCGGTGACCTCGAAGACGCGGACGTCCGGGTGGTATGCGACGAGGTCGGGTCGCTCGACGAACTGCACACCGTACAGTCGTCCGGCAGCGAAGAAGATCCCGTCGACGAGCACACGGTCGGCCTCGAAGTACGGTCGCATGGCGGCGGTGTCGATGGCGAACCTTTCGCTGCGCACCTGCTCGGTGAGAAACGCCCAGTCCCAGCTCTCCACGTCGTACGACTCGTCGCCGGCATCCGCGAGCGCCTGCAGGTCGGCCTGTTCCGCGCGCGCGTTTCTGGCCGCCGCTGGGGCCAGCGACTCCAGCATCGCGGCGACGTTCTCCGGGGTTTTCGCAGTCTCGTCCGCCGTCACGAAAGCGGCATGCGAGTCGAAGCCGAGAAGCTGCGCGCGTTTCGCCCGCAGTCGCGTGATCTCGAGCACGAGGCCGCAGTTGTCATGTTCGCCCCCTCGGATGCCCCGGGCACGCGACGCACGCATGATCCGTTCGCGGACATCCCGCCGCCGCAGGCTGGCCAGCGCCGGATGCCCGGTCGGGAGCACCAGGGACAGGAGGTAACCGTTCTCCATCCCTCGCGCCCGCGCCGCCTCGGCGGCCGCGGAGACCTCCCCGTCGCTCAGACCGTCGAGGTCAGCAACGTCGTCGATGACCACGGCGAGGTCGTTCGTGTCAGCGAGCAGGTTCTGCTCGAAACGCGTCGTCAGGGTGGACAGGGCGCTGTTAAGAGATCGAAGCTCCTCCTTGTCGGCCTCGCTGAGTCCGGCGCCGGCGAGGGTGAACTCGGTGTGGTATCGCTCGACGAGGTAGCGGGACTCGTCGTCGAGCCCCAGCTCGTCGAGCTGGTCGCGCAGTGCTGTGATCCTGGCGTACAGGGCCGGGTTCAGCCGGATTGCGTCGGAGTGGTTCGACAGCAGCGGCGCGATCCGTTCTTCGAGCGCGATCGTCGCAGGGTTGGAGTCGGCTGAGCTCTTGTTGAAGAACACGTGGCTGACCCGCTGGAGGGTCTGACCTGACCGCTCGAGCGCGAGCATCGTGTTCTCGAAGGTCGGCGCGTCGGCCGTGCCGACGATCGCCTCGATCTCGGCGAGGTGCTCGGTCATGCCCCGTTCGAACGCGGGCCCGAAGTGCTCGTCGCGGATGGCGGCGAAGGGCGGCAGCTGGTACGGCAGGGTGCTCGGAGCAAGGAACGGGTTCGGCGTCTCTGGCATGCACCCAACCCTAGGGCCGACATGTGGCCAGAAGCAGTCTCGGCACACCCATAAGGTGGAGGTATGGCAACCTCCGAGCGCTACACACTCGGGCACCACGAGAGCGTCCTCCGCACGCACAGTTGGCGCACCGTGGACAATTCAGCCGCGTACCTCGCGCCCTATTTGACCCGCGGGTCCCGGGTCCTCGATGTCGGCAGCGGGCCGGGCACCATCACCATCGACATCGCCCAACGAGTC
Source organism: Mycetocola sp. 2940 (assembly GCF_040548835.1). Classification (NCBI taxonomy): domain Bacteria; kingdom Bacillati; phylum Actinomycetota; class Actinomycetes; order Micrococcales; family Microbacteriaceae; genus Mycetocola; species Mycetocola sp. 2940. Next base: position 18,271 of record NZ_JBEPSK010000017.1, on the reverse strand, counting down.
TTCCCCGGCGCCGTCTTCGGGATGGACGCTTCAGCCGAGGTCTGCATCCAGGCCTCGACGCTGGCCCGCGACAGCGACGTGCTCAACGTGGACTTCGCCGCGGGCGACGCCTACGCCCTCGATTTTCCCGACAACAGCTTCGACGTCGTCCACGCACACCAGTTGCTCCAGCACGTCGGCGACCCCGTCGCCGTCTTGCGTGAAATGCGCCGTGTCGTGAAACCCGGCGGAATTGTCGCTGCCCGTGACGTGATCTACGGAGCGGCATCCTGGTACCCGCTGCTTCCCGGCCTCGACACCTGGATGCGGGTGTACCAGTCGGTGGCACGCTCGAACTCGGGCGAACCCAACGCCGGACGTTCGCTCAAGGCCTGGGCCCTCGAGGCCGGGTTCACCGATGTGCAGAGCACCGCGTCGATCTGGTGCTTCTCGACCGACGAGGACCGTGACTGGTGGGGAAGCGCCTGGGCGGTCCGCGCCGTCGAATCCAGCTTCGCGCCGCAGTCGCTGGAGAGCGGCTCGGCGACGCAGGCCGACCTCGACGAGATCGCCGCGGCCTGGACCGCCTGGGTAGCCGACCCGCGGTCGTGGTACGCGATGCCCCACGGGGAGATCCTGGCCCGCAAATAGCGAGACGGATGCCGGCGGGGCGTCCGACGGCAAAGCCGAGTCGCTAGTCTTCCTCGTCGTCGGTGAGGGCGGCGTCGTGCTGGCGAATCGTCGCCGTGTCGGCCACCTCGTTGTAGGTGATGGCGGTGCCGTCGTCGAGTTCGACGATCGGGCGGCGTTCAAGCCAGGTCAGTGTCCAGCGCCAGCCACGCGTGTCGATGTCTTCGGCGACGAGCTCATCTTCGACCGTACGCACCGCCGCGACGACAACCTCCGGGAGTCCGGTGGCCGGGGCGTCCCCGACGCTCCAACGGGTTCCGAGTTGCATGACCGGATCGTCCCTCAGACTGCGCGGTCGTAGGTGACCAAGTTGGTGCGTTCGGCAACCCTGTCGGAGAGCGCCTGGGCATCGTTGTCAGCAGGAGTGGTCCACCGGACGACCCCGGCGCGCTGTTCACGTGCGATTTCGGTGACGCGCTCGATCAGCGCGGTCCCGACGCCGGTCTTCCTGGCATCCGTCGCGACGAACAGGTCGTCGATCTGGATCCCGGTTCCGCCGGCGAGCGGGCGGGCGAAGGTGCGGTAGTGCGCAAGGCCGATCAGATTGCCCTCGTCGTCCTGGGCGACGAGCGCCGACAGGCCGTGGGTCTTCTCGGTGATCCAGCTCCACACGAGCAGGGCCTTCTCGTCGGGTACGGGTGTACCTGCAACCTCGCCATAGTCGGCGAACAGCGGCAGCCAGCTGAAGAAGTCACGGTCTCGGACCGGGCGAATTTCAAACGTCATGGTGTCTCCTCAACTGTGGTTCGACGTCGGGGCGTCGACCGGGGCGAAGTCCACTCCGGTGACCGCGAATTCGTCGGCCGGAGTGAAACTGAGTCTAGCGATACGACCGACGGCCTTGAGATCCCCTTCTGCGAGGGTCAACAGGGCGATCTGATCCGGGGTTGCCCCGATGGTGGCCTCGTTCAGCGTCGTCTTCTGCGACACTTTGGCGTCGGTCTTGCTGCGACGGATGCTGGTGAGCGCCTGCCCGGTGAGGACGAGGAGTTCCGGCTTCCCGGTCGACGGCAGCTCGGCGACGGTCGGCCAGGTGGCTGCGTGCACGGATCCCTCGTTCCACCAGGACCAGGATTCGTCGGTCGCGAACGGGATGAACGGGGCAAAGAGCCGGAGCAGGACGCTGAGCGCCTCCCGCAGGGCAGCGACCGCAGACGCCTGGCCGGGGTTGCTGCTGTCGTAGGCGCGTTCCTTCACCAGTTCGAGGTAGTCGTCGCAGAAGGTCCAGAAGAACGACTCGGCCGTCTCGAGCGCCCGGGCGTGGTCGTACGCCTCGAAGGCCGCCGTCGCGTCCGCGACCACCGTGCGCAGGGTCGCCAGCATGCTGAGGTCGATGGGCTCGGTCACCGGCGCGTCGGCCGCGGACTCGAAGCTGAGGATGAACTTCGACGCGTTGAGCACCTTGATGGCCAGGCGGCGGCCGATCTTGATCTGGGTCGGGTTCTGTGGGTCGAATCCGGCGTCGGTGCCCAGGCGGCTCGACGCGGCCCAGTACCGGACGGCATCCGACCCGTGCTTCTCGAGAATGTCGGCCGGGGTGATGACGTTGCCCTTGGACTTCGACATCTTCTTACGGTCGGGGTCGAGGATCCACCCTGAGAGAGCGGCGTGCTCCCACGGCTTCTCGTTGTATTCGAGCGCGGAGCGCAGCATGGTCGAGAACAGCCAGGTCCGGATGATGTCCTGGCCCTGTGGGCGCATGGAGTACGGGAAGACGAGGTTCCACAGTTCGGGATCGCGTTCCCAGCCGCCGGCGAGCTGCGGGGTGAGCGACGAGGTCGCCCAGGTGTCCATGATGTCGAGTTCGCCGAGAAATCCGCCGGGCACATTGCGCTGCGATTCGTCGTAACCGGGGGCAGCGTCGCTGGAGGGGTCGACCGGGAGTGACGCGGCATCCGGGAGGATCGGGGATTCGTAGATCGGTTCGCCGTGGCCGTCGAGCGGGTACCAGAGCGGGATCGGCACGCCGAAGAAACGCTGGCGGGAGATGAGCCAGTCGCCGGTGAGGCCGCCGACCCAGTTCTCGTAGCGCACGCGCATGAAGTCGGGATGCCACTGGAGTTCCTTGCCCAGGTCGATCAGGCGTGCGCGGAGCTGCTCGTCGCGCGCGCCGTTTCTGATGTACCACTGCCGGGTGGAGACGATCTCGAGCGGCTTGTCGCCCTTCTCGTAGAACTTGACCTGGTGGGTGGTCGGCTTGGGGTCGCCGATCAGGTCGCCGGAGTCGGTGAGCAACTGCACGACCGCCTGCTTGGCGCTGAACACGGTCTTGCCGGCCAGTTCGCGGTAGGCGACCAGTCCGGCCTCCGAGGTGATGACATCGGGTGCTTCGTGGATGATGCGACCGTCTCGGCCCATGATGGTGCGGTTGGGCAGGTCGAGTTCGCGCCACCAGACCACGTCGGTGACGTCGCCGAAGGTACAGATCATGGCGATGCCAGCACCCTTGTCTGGCTGCGCGAGGTGGTGGGCGAGCACCGGTATCTCGACGCCGAAGAGCGGGGTGGTCACCGTGGTGCCGAAGTACGGCTTGAACCGCTCGTCGTCGGGGTGGGCGACCAGGGCGACGCAGGCGGGAAGCAGTTCAGGACGAGTGGTCTCGATCTCGATCGTGCCGCCGTCGGGCTTGTGGAAGGCGACGCGGTGATAGTTGGCCTTCTGCTCCTTGTCTTCGAGCTCGGCCTGGGCGACAGCGGTGCGGAAGGTGATATCCCACAGGGTCGGCGCCATGGCCTGGTAGGCCTCACCGCGTTCGATGTTGCGGAGGAAGGCGAGCTGGCTGGCGCGGATCGAGTCGTTGCCGATCGTCCGGTACGACTGCGACCAGTCAACCGAGAGTCCCAGGGTGCGCCAGAGCGCTTCGAATTGCTTCTCGTCCTCGGCGGTGAGGCGTTCACACAACTCGATGAAGTTGCGGCGCGAGATCGGCTTCTGGTCGGCGGCTTTGGAGCTCTTGCCGTCTCCGCCCTCGAACGGCGGCACGAACTCGGTGTCGTAGGGAAGGGTCGGGTCACAGCGCACGCCGTAGTAGTTCTGCACCCGCCGTTCGGTGGGCAGGCCGTTGTCGTCCCAGCCCATCGGGTAGAACACCTGCTTGCCGGTCATCCGCTGGAAGCGGGCGACGACATCCGTGTGGGTGTAGCTGAAGACGTGCCCGATGTGCAGCGAACCGGATGCCGTGGGCGGGGGAGTGTCGATCGAGTAGACGCAGTCGCGTCCGCCCTCGACGGCGGTGCCGCGGTTGAACCGGTAAGTACCCGCGTTCTCCCAGACGGGGCCCCATTTTGCTTCGAGGCCTTCGAGTGCCGGCTTGTCTGGAACGTGCGCGGTCATGGGGTACTCCGGTTTCGCTATAGACGGCACCGTGTGAACGTGCCTGAGTGTTTGGGTCGTTCAATGCTAGCGGAGGAGCGGGGGACCAAGCCTGCAGCGCAAGCCCCTGACACCCTGCGGCTCCGTGCTTAAACTGGCCGCAGCGTAGAGGGGGGCGCATGACAACGACCACGACGCAGAGAGCGACGCAGACACAACAGGCCAGGACGGATGCCACGCAACGGGCGGACATCCAGGGGCTCCGTGCTGTTGCCGTGCTCGCAGTCGTGGTCTTTCACCTCTGGCCCGCGGTCCTCCCGGGCGGCTACATCGGGGTCGATGTCTTCTTCGTTCTCTCCGGCTTCCTGATCACCACGCACCTGGTGCGTGAGGTGGACAGGACCGGGTCGGTGTCGCTCGCCGTATTCTGGGCGCGTCGGGCCCGTCGACTGCTGCCGGCCTCGCTCACCGTGCTCCTCGTCACGGCGGGGGGCATCTGGCTGCTCGCGCCAGCCGGGGTCGTCGGCCGCTTTCTCGGCGAGGTGATGGCATCCGTGGGGTACGTGCAGAACCTCGCTCTTGCCGCACGGTCGGTCGACTACCTCGCCGCCGAATCGGCGCCATCGCCGGTGCAGCACTTCTGGTCGCTCGCCGCCGAGGAACAGTTCTACCTCGTCTGGCCGGTGCTGATTCTCGCGGCGGTCGTCCTCGGCAGGAAGGGCTCAGCGACTGGAAGCGGTTCGCCCCGGCGGAACATCGCCCTCGTCCTCGCCATGGTCGTCGCTGCGTCCTTCACCTGGTCGGTGATCTTCACGGCGCGCGACCCGTCACCCGCCTACTTCCTGCCGACCACGCGGGCGTGGGAATTCGGGGCCGGTGGCCTGCTCGCCATCGCCGCGCCGGCGCTGGCCCGCCTGGCAGGGCGGACCCGCGTTCCCCTGGCTGCCCTGGCCTGGGCCGGCCTGGCCGCGATCGGTGCAGCGGCTGTGGCGTATGGGCCCTCGACGCCGTTCCCCGGCTCGGCTGCCGTGCTGCCCGTTCTCGGCACCCTCGCGGTGATCGCGGCGGCCGAGCCGGGCGGGCGTTTCGCGCCCACGCGAATACTCGCGGTCCGGCCGGTCCAGCGTCTCGGCGATCTGTCGTACGGGGTGTACCTCTGGCACTGGCCGTTGATCGTTCTCACGCCGATGGCGTTCGGCCGGGGAATGACGGTCGTGGACGGGCTCGTTGTCGCCGCCGCCAGTGTTGCGCTCGCTGCGGCCACCGAACGCTGGGTCGAGAACCCGATCCGGTACGGCGTGCTCGCTACCCGGAGACCGCGGGCGACGTTCGCGGCGATGGCAGCGGCCATGGCCGTCGTCCTCCTCGTGCCGCTGTCGACCCTCGGCGTCGCGAACGACCGCCTCGCGACCGAACAGCGCACACTCGAAGCGCTCGTGGACGAGAACCCCGCCTGCCTGGGCGCCGCGGCCGTGAACAGCGACGAGTGCGCGCGCGTCGAACCGGTGGCGGCGGTGATTCCCGACCCCTCGCTGGCGGATGCGTCCCCGGAGCGCTGCATTGCCGGCATCCGCTCTGCCGACCTCACCGTCTGCTACTACGGTGCACCCGCCGACCGTGCGCCCCGCACCGTCGCCCTCGTCGGGGATTCACACGCGGAACAGTGGCTGCCGGCGTTCGCCGACCTCGCGACGGATCGGGGCTGGGCGCTCGTCGTGATCGCCAAGAGCTCGTGTCCGTTCGGGCCCGACCGGCGGTTCGAGGAGCACATGTCTGCCGAGGCTCTCACGGAAATGAACGAGCGGTGCGCTGACTGGAACGACCAGGCGCTCCGCTGGCTCAATGAGCACTCCGAGGTGGATGCCCTGTTCACGGCGACGCGGGCGCGGAACTCCGTCGTGGCCGAACCGTTCGACGCCGACTGGCAGACGAGCGCGGCCAGGGAGTACCGGCTGCGGTGGGCGGAGCTGCCGCCGACGATCGAACACGTCGTCGTGCTCCGTGATACTCCCCGGATGAACGACGACTACCTGGCCTGCCTGGCGGAGTCGGGCGATGACGCGGTCGAGACCTGCGCTGTTCACGTCTCCGACGCGATCGAGAGGGATCCAGCGGCCGAGGCCGTGAACGGTTCCGACGATCCGAAGCTCGGGGTGATCGACCTGACGCCGTACTTCTGCCCTGACGGGTTGTGCCGGCCGGTGATCGGCGGTGTGCTGGCGTACCGGGACTCGCACCACATCAGCTGGGTCTATGCGAGCACGCTCGTGCCGTTCCTCGGCGCGGAGATCGATGCGCTGATGGGCTGAGCCGTCAGGGTGCGGCTGCGTCAGCCAGTCGCGGCGCGTCGGCGACGAGGCGCACGGTGTACGGATGCTGCGGGTCGTCGAACACGGTCGCCGCGGTTCCGGTTTCGACGATCCGGCCGTCCTTCATGACGGCGATCCTGTCGCTCATGTGGCGAATCACCCCCAGGTCGTGCGAGATGAACAGGTAGCTGAGACCGCGGTCGGCCTGCAGCCGGTCGAGCAGGTCCAGCACCTGCGCCTGGATCGTCACGTCGAGGGCCGAGACCGGTTCGTCACAGATGAGCACTTCCGGCCGTGCGGCGAGGGCGCGGGCGATGGATACCCGCTGGCGCTGGCCTCCGGAGAGGAACAGGGGCCGGGATTGGGCCATCGCCGCGGGCAGCCCCACGGCGTGGAGGAGCTCGCCGACGGTCGAGCGGTCGGTTTCGGGAGTGAGAGCACTCGCATCGGCGAGGATCCGGCTCACGCTCAGCCGCGGGTCGAACGAGCTCAGGCTGTCCTGGTAGATCGCGCCGATCCGTTGGCGGAGGGGGCGGCGGTCCCGTTCGCTCAGAGCCGAGAACGGGGCGCCGTCGAGCAGTACGTCCCCTTCGTCAGCGGTCGTCAGGGCGAGCACGAGCCGGGCGACGGTCGTCTTGCCCGACCCTGATTCGCCGACGATACCGAGCGTCTCACCGCGTCGCAGCTCGAACGAGACGTCGTCAACGGCGCGGAAACGGCCCGCCGGGGTCGCGAACGTCTTCGTCAGGCCGCGCGCGTCGAGCACGACAGGCACCGTGGCATCCGACGCTGGCGGCAATTCCGTCGTGTCGACCGGCGCCGTCCCGGGGACAAGGGGCGTCCGGCGCGGTTTGTCGGTGGGGACGGCGGCGATGAGGCGGCGGGTGTACTCCTCGCGCGGCTCAGCGAGCAGTCGCTGCGTGTCTCCGGACTCCACGATGCGGCCGTCCTTCATCACGAGCACCCGGTCGGCGATCGCGCTCACGACGGCGAGGTCGTGGCTGATCAGCAGGATGCCGGTTCCCCGCGACTTCACGTCGGCGAGCAGGTCGAGGATGCGGGCCTGGATGGTGACATCGAGCGCCGTGGTGGGTTCATCGGCGAGGAGGAGGGGCGGATCGAGCGCGATCGCCGACGCGATGAGCGCGCGTTGCCGCAGCCCGCCGCTGAGTTCGCCGGATCGCTGGCCGAGGGCGCGTTCCGGATCGGGCATGCCCACGCTGGCGAGCAGCTCGAGAACCCGGTTCCGGGCGTCGGTGGCGGAGAGCCTCGCGTGCAGCCGGAGAACGTCGCCGATCTCCCGGCCGATCGGGCGGAGCGGGTCGAGCGAGACGAGGGCGTCCTGCAGCACGAGGCCGATCTGCGATCCCCGGATGCTCCGCCAGTCGCGTTCGGATGCGCCCGCGAGGTCGCGGCCGGCGAGGGTCAGCGTCGATGCGGTCACGCGCGAGCCGCGACCGGCAAGGCCGAGCAGTGAGCGGGCGGTGACGCTCTTGCCCGAGCCGGATTCGCCGACGATCGCGACGCATTCACCGCGGCCGACGCGGAACGAGACGTCCGAGACGACCGGGGCCGAGCCGAACGAGACGGAGAGTCCGCCGACGTCGAGCAACGCGTCGTGGCCGCTCATCGCTGCCCTCCCGTTCGGCGGCTGAGGCGGCGCCCGAGAACGGTCGTCGCGATGGTCGTGAGGACGATCATGAGTCCGGGAAAGACGGTGAGCCACCAGGCGGTGCCGATGTAGGTGCGGCCGGCCGACAGCATGGCGCCCCATTCCGCGGACGGCGGCTGGGCGCCGAGCCCGAGGTAACTGAGGGCCGCCGCCCAGACGACGGCCTGGCCGATGCCGAGCGTCGCGAGCACCACCAGCGGGGCGAGCCCGTTCGGGAGGATGTGGCGGGTGAGGATCCGCCAGGGTGGGTGGCCGAGGACCCGCGCCGATTCAACGTAGGCCGAGGTGCGGATGCCGACCAGCTGACCGCGGATGATCCGCGCGTAGCCGGGTGCGGTCGACAGGCCCACGGCGATGGTGGCTGTCACCGGCCCCGGCCCGGCGATCACGATGACGAGGAGCGCGAGCAGCAGGCCGGGGAAGGCGAAGAGCACTTCGATGGTGCGATTGACGCTGAAGTCCAGCACGCGCCCGCCGAACCCGGCGAGCACACCGAGGGCCAGGCCGAGGGCGAGCCCGATGGCTGTCGCGGTGACGCCGATCAGCAGGGAGGTGGAGGTGCCGGCGATGACGCGGCTATAGATGTCGCGCCCGGATTCGTCTGTGCCGAACCAGTGCTCGAGTGACGGCCCCTGGAAGGCCTCCCGTGCGTTGATCGCATTGGGGTCGATCGCGGTGAGGATGCCGGGGGCCACCGTCGCGACGAGAAGGAAGAGGACGAAGCCGAGGGCGAGGATCTCGCCGACGCTCGGGCGGGAACGTCGGGCCGGTGCCGCGCTCGCCGCAGCGGTCCGGAGGTCGAGTTCGCTCATCGCCCGGTCTCCGCTGAACGCAGGCGCGGGTCGGCGAGCCGCGAGGCGGCATCCGTGATGATCGTCATGAGAATGTAGACCAGCGCGACGAGGAGGACGACCCCCGTGACGATCGGGACGTCGCGCAGGGTGACGGCCTGCAGGAGGGTGCGGCCGAGGCCGGGGCGGGCGAAGATCGTCTCGACGACGACGGCGCCCGAGATGAGGTAGCCGAGCGCCCAGCCGGAGAGGCTGATCGCCGGTAGACTCGCGTGGCGGAGGGCGTGGCGCAGGCGGATGCCGCGCTCCGATTCGCCGCGGGCCCGCGCCGAGATGATGAAGGGTGCGTCGAGGGTGTCGAGCAGGGTCTCCCGCATCACCTGGGCGAGGAAACCGGCCAGCGGAATGGCCAGGGTGAGCGTGGGGAGCACGAGACCGGCCGCGCCGCCGGTCGACACCGGTGGCAGCCAGCCGAGGGCACTGCTGAAGACGGCGATCAGGACGGTCGCCAGCCAGAAGTGGGGGAGAGCCGCGCTGGTCAGTTCGATGCCCTGGCCGAGCGCCGCGGCGATCCGACCCCCGCCGGTCGACCAGAGGGACAGCAGGAGGGCGAGGAGCCAGGCCAGAGCGAGCGCCGCGAGGGCGAGGACGAGAGTCCCGCCGATTTGCGCGAGCAGAAGTTCTGCGACGGGAACTTTGAGGGCGTATGACGTGCCGAGGTCGCCGCTGAGCAGCCGGCCGAGCGCATTGAGGTACTGGACCCCGAGGGGAAGGTCGAGACCGTAGTCAGCCCGGACCTGGTCGAGTGTCTCCTGCGACGCCTGGGACCCCGGCCCACCCAGGACCGCCTCGGCCGGGTCGCCGGGGATCAGGCGGATCGCGAAGAATGTCAGCGTGGCGACGGCCCACATCACGAAAACCGCGCCGCCGAGCCGGACGAGGAGCCACCGGGAGGTCCGGAGGTTCCTCGACCGCTGCGCCGGCCTAGTTACCGCTGAGCCAGGTGTCATAGAAGGTCGGGGTCGAGACCGTCGGAAGGGCCCGGGCATCCTTCACCTGGGTGCCGAGCAGGAAATGGTTCTGCTGGTCGTACAGGGGGAGGATGTGGAAGCCCTCGAGGATGATCTGCTGTGCCTGCTCGTACAGGTCGGCACGCGCGTCGGCATCGGAGATCTCGGACGCGGCGGTCAGGAGGCCGTCGAGCTCTGGGTTGTTCACCTGGGAGAGATTCGCGAAGTAGCCGCTCGGCGCCGGGGTGATGCCGTCGGAGTGATACAGGATACGCAGGACGTCGGGGCCGACCTTCGTGTACGGGGCGCTGACGAGGTCGTAGTTGTTCTCGGCGAGCACGCCGTACCAGCTCGACAGGTCGAGGAGGCTGATGTTGACCTCGAAGCCGGCATCCTTCGCCGTCGCCTGGATCTGCTCGAAGAGCGACTGCTCGGCCGGGATCGACTGGTTCGTCGACACCGGGAAGTCGAGGGAGAGGCGCGCGCCGTCCTTGACGCGGTACCCGTCGGCATCCCGTTCGGTCCATCCCGCCGAGTCGAGCAGCGCGTTCGCGGCGTCGACGTCGGTGTCGAACAGCGACTCGTCGGAGTAGCCGGTGGCCTCCACGCTCGACAGTGGTGAGTAGGAACGCTCCGCTGAACCGAAGTAGAGCGACTCGATGCCGTCGTTCACGTCGACGGCCCGGATGAAGGCCTCACGAACGGCGACATCGTTGAACGGGGCGGTGCCGGAGTTCAGTTCGATCCGGTTCGAGGCTCCCGGCCTCGGCGCATCGAGGTGCGTGAGCGTCTCGGTCTTCTCCGCCGACGCGATGGTGTCGGGCTGGGCGTTGTCGATCACGTCGACCTGGCCGCCCTGCAGTGCCGCGTACCGCGAGGCGGAGTCAGGCAGGAACCGCCACTCGATCGCCTCGAGGTAGGCCTTGCCGTCGTGCTTGGCGTCTGCGGGAGGTGAGGTGTAGTCGTCGTTGCGCACGAGGGAGATGTGGTCCTGCTTGACCCACTCGTCGACGATGAACGGCCCGGTGCCGATCGGCGCCTGGCAGTTCTCTTCCATGCCGCGGGCGATGCCGGCGGGGGACTGGATGGCGACCCACGGCTGCGACAGCGACTCGAGCAGGGCACTGTCTGGCGCACTGAGGGTGAACCGCGCGACGGTCTCCGAGACTGCCTCGACCGATTCGACCTTGCCGAGCGCCAGGTACCCGGTCGACGATTCGGTTGCCGGATCCTTGAGGTGCTCGACGTTGACCTTGACGGCCTCAGCGTTGAGCGGCGTGCCGTCGGTGAAGGTGACGTCGTCCTTGAGAGTGAAGTCCCAGCTCAGGTTGTCCTCGGACACCGACCACTCCGTCGCGAGCCAGGGAATGATCGTGCCGTCGGCATCCCGCGAGACGAGGGACTCGAGGAACTGGCCGGCGATCAGGGCCTGCGGGTAGTTGCCGCCGACGTGCGGTTCGAGGCAGGTCGGTTCGGCGTCGCCGCTGGCGTAGGTCAGGGTTCCGCCCGCGACGGGCGTCGACGATGTCTCTCCTGGCGTCGCCTGGCAGCCGGCGACGAGGAGGGAGATCCCGGCTGCTGCCGCGACGGATGCGAGTCCGCGGACGCGCGGGCGTGGGTTCGAGTGCATGTGACATTCCTTGGGCGGTGGTCAGGCGAGAAGCGCGGGCGACGTGTCCCCGTTTATTGGACGCGGTCTAATAACGACCCTACCGCGTGTTTTCTTCCCGAGGCGCCGGGGCGGATGGCCCGTGTCGATACGCTGTGCGGGGAGAGGAGCCGACATGAACGATCCCACACCGCACGTCGGCCGCCCGCGGCGCTCATCGAAGCGCACGCTGGAGGAGGCCGCCGCTGAGCTGTTCCTCGAGCAGACCTACGCCGGGACCACCGTCGACCAGATCGCCGCCCGGGCCGGCGTGAGCCGGAACACCTTCTTCAACTACTTCGGTTCGAAGTCCGACCTGCTCTGGGTCGACTTCGATGAGACGATCGAACGTCTGGCCGACGAACTCGCAGCGGCCGGGGCGGAGGACCCGGTGATGGATGCCGTGCGCGACGCTCTCGTGCGGGTCGCCACGTCGCATCCCGACGACCGGGTGCCGTGGGCGCTGACCCAGGTGGACCTGATGGGCACACGCGACGACCTCGAGGCATCCGGGCTGCGACGGTTCATGAAACAGAGTGCCATCGTGCAGGCTTTCGTCGAACGCAGGCTCGGCGGCGCGGCCGGCCTGGTCCTGCCGCAGGCCGTGGCGTTCGCGGTGCTCGGGGCTGCAGCCGCAGCCGCCGGCGTCTGGGCTAGTGCCGGGGTGGGCCGCCGCCCCCTCGCCACGTACGTGGCCGAGGCGGTCGGCCCGGTCTGTGCCGGGTTCGCCCAGGCCCTCTAACCCCGCGAGATCACAGGTTTGCAGGGGTCCACAACCCACTGAACCCCCGCAAACCCGGCAACTCGCGACGGGGGAGCGGGCGACCCGCTATCCTTGAGACAACGACTGCGATCCGGCCATCACCGGGGAGTCTCCGGAAGAACAGCACCGCGCACCTGCGGAGCCCAGTAGAACCGGGCGGGTCTGGCCCGTCACAGCCAATGAACGAGCGGCCGCCCTGTGCGGCAAGCGAGGTGGTACCGCGGATCTGAATCCGCCCTCGCAGGTGAACATCGAAACCTGCCGGGAGAAAAATGCCGTACCCCAAGTCCCACGACGACTCGCTCTCCACCGGAGCCGCGTTCGGCGTGACTCCGTCGCCGAAGTTCTCCGAGATCGAGAACGACGTTCTCGCGTTCTGGAAGGACGACGCGACCTTCGAGGCATCCGTGTCCCAGCGTGAAGGCGCCGACGAGTGGGTCTTCTACGACGGCCCGCCGTTCGCCAACGGCCTGCCGCACTACGGGCACCTCCTCACCGGCTACGCCAAGGACGTGTTCCCGCGGTACCAGACCATGCGCGGCAAGCAGGTGCACCGCCGCTTCGGCTGGGACACGCACGGGCTCCCCGCCGAGCTCGAAGCCGAGCGGCAGCTGGGCATCACCGACAAAGCCCAGATCGAAGAGATGGGCATCGCCGCGTTCAACGCCGCCGCCAGGGACTCCGTGCTGAAGTACACCGAGGACTGGGAGCGCTACGTCACCCGCCAGGCCCGCTGGGTCGACTTCGAGAACGACTACAAGACCCTCGACATCACCTTCATGGAGAGCGTCATCTGGGCGTTCAAGGAGCTCCACTCCAAGGGCCTCGCGTACGAGGGCTACCGGGTTCTTCCGTACTGCTGGCGCGACCAGACCCCGTTGTCGAACCACGAGCTGCGCATGGACGACGACGTCTACAAGATGCGCCAGGACCAGACCGTCACCGTCACCTTCCCGCTGACCGGGCTGAAGGCGGAGTCGCTCGGCCTCACCGCGGTCCGCGCTCTGGCCTGGACGACGACGCCGTGGACCCTGCCCACCAACGCCGCCCTCGCCGTCGGCCCCGACATCGAGTACGCCGTGATCCCCGCCGGACCGAACGGCACACCGGATGCCACGGTGCTGCGTGAGAAGCACGGCACCGGCGGAACCACCGAGGTGCTCGGAGGCGAATACCTGCTGGCGACAGCCCTCGTCGGCAACTACGCCAAGGATCTCGGCTACGAGTCGGCCGCGGACGCCGTCGCCGCGATCTCCCGCACGATCACCGGCGCGGAACTCGAGGACGTCACCTACGACCGCCTGTTCGACTACTACTCCGACGTCGACGAGTTCGGGATGCAGGACGCCTGGCGGATCCTCGTCGCCGACTACGTCACCCTCGAAGACGGCACCGGAATCGTGCATCAGTCGCCCGCCTACGGTGAGGAAGACCAGAGGATCTGTGAAGCCGCCGGCATCCCCGTCATCATCTCCGTCGACGAGGGCGGCAAGTTCCTGCCGGAGGTCACCGATGTGGCCGGCCTGCTCTGGTCGGACGCGAACAAACCGCTGACCCAGGTGATCAGGGCCGAGGGGCGCCTGCTCCGCCAGGCCAGCTACGAGCACTCCTACCCGCACTGCTGGCGCTGCCGCAACCCGCTCATCTACAAGGCGGTGTCGAGCTGGTTCATCCGCGTCCCCGAGTTCCGCGACCGGATGGTCGACCTCAACGAGCAGATCAACTGGGTGCCCGAGAACGTCAAGCACGGCCAGTTCGGCAAGTGGATCGGCAACGCCCGGGACTGGTCGATCAGCCGCAACCGCTACTGGGGTTCCCCGATCCCGGTGTGGAAGAGCGACAACCCCGACTACCCGCGCGTTGACGTGTACGGCTCGCTCGACGAGCTCGAACAGGACTTCGGTGTGCGACCCACCGACCTGCACCGCCCGTTCATCGACGAGCTCACCCGGCCGAACCCCGACGACCCGACCGGGCAGTCGACGATGCGCCGGATCACCGACGTGCTCGACGTGTGGTTCGACTCCGGGTCGATGCCGTTCGCCCAGGTGCACTACCCGTTCGAGAACCGAGAGTGGTTCGACTCGCACAACCCGGCCGACTTCATCGTCGAGTACATCGGGCAGACCCGGGGCTGGTTCTACACACTCCACGTGCTGTCCACCGCGCTGTTCGACCGCCCGGCGTACAAGAACGTCGTCAGCCACGGCATCGTCCTCGGCAGCGACGGCCAGAAGATGTCGAAGTCGCTCCGCAACTACCCGGACGTCAACGAAGTCTTCGACCGTGACGGCTCGGATGCCATGCGCTGGTTCCTCATGTCGAGTTCCGTCCTGCGGGGCGGCAACCTCGTCGTCACCGAGGAGGGCATCCGTGAGGGAGTCCGGCAGATGCTGCTGCCGCTGTGGAACACGTGGTACTTCTTCAGCCTCTACGCCAACACGGCGAAGGAGGGCGGCTACGACGCGAAGCGTCGCACCGACTCGCCTGACGTGCTCGACCGCTACATCCTCGCCAAGACCCGGGTGATGCTCACCGAGGTCACCGGCCACCTCGACGACCTGGACTCGACCCTCGCGTCGGCGACGCTCCGGGACTTCGCCGATGTGCTCACCAACTGGTACGTGCGGCGTTCCCGCGACCGGTTCTGGGTGGGCGTGGCCGAGGACGGCAGCGGAAGCGACGCCTTCGACACGTTGTACACGGTTCTCGAAACGCTCACTCGCGCCGCCGCGCCTCTTCTCCCGCTCGTCTCGGAGCGGATCTGGAAGGACCTGACCGGCGGGCGGAGCATCCACCTCACCGACTGGCCGGACGCCGCCGACCTCCCCGACGACGATGTCCTCGTCACCGCGATGGACTCCATCCGGGTGATCAGCTCCACGGTGCTGTCGCTGCGCAAGCAGGCGGGACGCCGGGTGCGGCTGCCGCTGGCGAGCCTCACCGTCGTCGCTCCCGACCCCGCCGTGCTCGCACCGTTCGAGGGAATCCTCCGCGATGAACTCAACGTCAAGGAGGTGCGGTTCGTTCAGTTCGCCGAGTCGAGTGCCGCCGACTACGGCATCACGTCCCGCCTCACCGTGAACGCCCGCGCCGCCGGACCCCGCCTGGGCAAGACCGTCCAGGCCGCCATCAAGGCCGCGCGCTCAGGAGACTGGAGCGAGGAGAACGGCGTCGTCGTCGCCGGCGGAATCGCGCTCGAGCCGGGGGAGTATGACCTCGTGCTCGAAACGGCCAACACCGACGGAACATCCGATTCGGCGCTCGCCCTTCTCCAGGGCGGAGGCTTCGTGCTGCTCGACACGGCAACAACGCCGGCCCTCGAGGCTGAAGGGCTCGCGCGCGACGTCGTGCGATCGGTTCAGGACACCCGCAAGGCCGCCGGTTTCGACGTCAGCGACCGCATCGTGCTCGGCCTCGTCTTCTCCGACGCCGGTGACGCGGATGCCGTCTCGTTCGTCACCGACGTCGACATCGCCGCCGAGACCCTCGCGACCACCTCGTCCATCCACGTGCTCGACGAAGTGCCCGAGGAGACCCGTGCCGGTACCCCGGCCGAATGGCTGCCGGGGCTGTTCGGCGGACCGGTCGAGTTCTACCAGGAGTTCGCCGCTGGGGCGTTCGCCAACACCGGTTCATTCACCGTGGCCGTGCGCCGCGCGACCAGGAGCCTGAATGTCTGAGCACGAGGAGAACTACGCCGAGCAGGGCCGGGCCGTTTACGAGGCGCTGCTCGCCCGTACCGGAGAGGCGGCTCCGCAGCCGCGCCTCGAGCCGACGAGACGGGCGCTCGACCTGCTCGGGGACCCCCAGCGGGCGTACCCGATCATCCAGCTCGCCGGAACCAACGGCAAGACCAGCACGAGTCGCATGATCGAAGGCATCCTCCGCGGCTACGGACTGCGCACCGGGCTGTTCACGAGCCCTCACCTCGTGCACTTCAACGAACGCATCGTCGTCGACGGCGAACCGATCTCGAACGAGACCCTCGTGCGCAACTGGGAAGACATCCAGCCGTACGTCAACATGGTCGACCTCGAACTCGAGGACTCCGGCGACGTTCCGCTCACCTTCTTCGAGGTTCTCACGGTGCTCGGCTTCGCGATCTTCGCCGACGCCCCCGTCGACGTCGCCGTCGTCGAGGTCGGCATGGGCGGCGAGTGGGACTCCACCAACGCCGCAGACGCGCAGATCGCCGTGTTCACGCCGATCGACCTCGACCACACCAACCGACTCGGGACGACCATCGCCGAGATCGCCCGCACCAAGGCGGGGATCATCAAACCTGCCGCGACCGTCGTAACGGCGGCGCAGCATCCGGATGCCATGGCCCAGCTGGTGAACGCCGCCGAACTGTCTGAGGCGCCTCTCATCGCGCAGGACATCGACTTCGAGCTGGTCAGCGACGTGGTCGCGGTCGGCGGGCAGGTGATCAGCGTGCGCGGACGCGCCGGCCTCTACTCCGACCTGTACCTGCCGCTCTACGGCGACCATCAGGGGCAGAACGCCGCCGTCGCGATTGCCGCGGTCGAGACGTTCCTCGGCAACGGGCTGCAGCGGCTGTCGACGGATCCGCTCACCGAAGGTCTCACCGAGGTCGAGTCGCCCGGCCGGCTGCAGCTCGTGGGCGTCGAGCCGACGGTGCTCGTCGATGCGGCCCACAACCCGCACGGCGCCCGCTCGCTCGCCGCGGCGCTCGGCAAGTACTTCGACTTCCGTGAGATCGTCTTCGTTCTCGGCGTGCTCGGCGACAAGGACGCGGAGGGGATCCTCGAGGTCCTCGCGCCCCTGGCGCAGCGGATACACCTCACCGCCTCCGCGTCGACCCGCTCCATTCCGGTGGACGAACTGGCCGACCGTGCTCGGTCGACCATCGATCCGGCGCTGGTGCACAGCTACGACACCCTCGAGGACGCGGTCTTCGAGGCGCGGGAGTGGGCCAACGAGGGCGAGAGCAGGCTCGTCGTCGTCACCGGCTCCGTCGTGCTCGCCGGCGAGGTCGTCGAGCTGGCCGACGAGAACGGATGGAAGAAGTGAGCCGTGCGAAACGCAGCGTGCGCCAGTCGCTTGCGTCGATCGTGCTCGCCTTCGAGCTCATCGTCGTCTTCCTCGCCTCGCTCGTCGCCTTCGGGCTCAAGGTGCAGCCGGGACCGGTCGCCCTCCTCGGCGGGGGAGTGATCTGCGTCGCCATTCTGTTCACCCTCGCGATGCTGCGCCACGAGTGGGCGTTCGGCGTGGGCTGGGTGCTGCAAGGCGTTATCGTTGCCACGGGCATCTTCGTGCCCGTGATGTGGGTCATCGGCCTGGTCTTCGCGGGGATGTGGGTGTACTGCATGATCGTCGGTGGCAGGATCGACCGACAGAACGCCGCCACACAGGAAACGGAAAGTTGACACACATGGTTGAAGAAACACTCGTACTGATCAAGCCGGACGGCGTCGCACGCAATCTCACCGGCGAAATCCTCCGCCGCATCGAGGCGAAGGGATATTCCCTCGTCGACATCCGCCTGGTCGAGCCCGATCGATCCGTCCTCGCCGCGCACTACGCAGAGCACGAAGGCAAACCGTTCTACGAGCCGCTCGTCGAATTCATGCTGTCAGGCCCCATCGTTGCGATCCGCATCGCAGGCAACCGGGTCATTGAGGGCTTCCGGATGCTCGCGGGCACCACGGACCCGACCCTCGCGGCTCCCGGCACCATCCGCGGCGACCTCGGCCGCGACTGGGGTCTGAAGGTTCAGCAGAACCTCGTGCACGGCTCCGACAGCCCCGAGTCCGCGGCGCGCGAACTCGAGCTCTGGTTCGCGTAGGTCTCTCTCTCGAACCTTTTCGGCGGCATCCTTTTTTCGGGTGCCGCCGTTTCGCTGCACGGATGCCGCGGCTTCCGTTCCGGTGACGCTAAGGCCCCTTATGGCGCCTGTAAGCGTGCGTTTGCGTCACTGGAACGCAACTGCCGGGTCGTGGCTTCCGTTCCGGTGACGCTGAGGCCCCTTATGGCGCGGCGGTTTCAAGCGGTCATTGCAACAGCACCTGTTCGATGACTTCGGCCGGCTTCGCGAACTCGAGTCGTTTGCGGGGCCGGTCGTTCATTTCCC
>NZ_JBEPSK010000016.1:0-73497 GCF_040548835.1 Mycetocola sp. 2940 | reverse complement strand
ACGACATCGCCCAGCATCCGCTCCGAGAACCTCGGACTCATCTCGATCAACACCCTTCAATAATCAGGTGTTGCTCTAACCGTTAGAACCCGCGGGCCGAAAACGTGCGTTTGCGTCACTGGAACCAGCGACGGCGGCAACACTGCCCGCGAGTCAGGTGCCCGGCTTGTCGACGGCCCCACCGAAGCGGCGGTCGCGGTCGATGTACAAGCCGATCGCCTCCCAGAGGTCCTTGCGGGTGAAGTCCGGCCAGAGAGTGTCCAGGAACACCATCTCTGCATACGCGCTCTGCCACAGCAGGAAGTTGCTCGTGCGCTGCTCCCCCGAGCTCCTCACAAAGAGGTCGACGTCGGGCAGGTCGGGCGTGTAGAGCGCACGCTGGATCGATTTCTCGGTGATGCCCGACGGCTTGAGCGAGCCCGCCGCGACCTGCTCTGCCAGTTGCCGGACGGCATCCGTGATCTCGGTACGTCCGCCGTAGTTGACGCACATCGTCAGGGTCAAGGTGTCGTTGCCTTCGGTGAGTTTCTCAGCGAACTGGAGTTCTTTGATGACGGATGCCCACAGTCGCGGTTTGCGCCCGGCCCACCTCACGCGCACCCCCCACTCGTTGAGCTGGTCGCGCCTGCGGTGCAGCACGTCACGGTTGAATCCCATCAGGAACCGGACTTCATCGGGCGAACGTCGCCAGTTCTCGGTCGAGAACGCATACACCGAGAGGTGCTTCACCCCGATCTGGATGGCGCCGGCGACGACGTCGAGCAGTGCCGTCTCCCCTGCGCGGTGCCCCTCCACCCGCGGCAGGCCCTGGCGGTTCGCCCACCGGCCGTTGCCGTCCATGACGATCGCGACATGTTCGGGCACAGCCTTCGCCTGCACGGCTGGCGGATAGACCCCGGTCCAGTCGAGCGGCCGGTATTCGACGGCATCGCGGTGGGTGAAGGGTTTCGGCGTCAACTGTCTGCTCTCTCTCGGGAGACATGGGCGAGGGACTTCAGTCCTCGTTCGAGATGCCACTGGGTGTAGGCGGCGGCGACCCCGCTCGCGCGGGAGCGCGTGTCGTCGTCCGAGGCATCCGCGTGGTCCCAGTCGCCGGTGAGGAGCGCCGACAGCAGGGCGATGGTCTGCACGTCGAGTCGGGGGCTCCCGGGCGGGGCGCACTGGTCGCAGACCACCCCACCGAGCTGCACCACGGTGTGGCTGTGCGGCCCGGGCGCCTGACAGCGGGCGCAGTCGAAGAAACTCGGTGCCCAGCCGGCCATCGAGAGGGCCCGCAACAGGTAGGAGTCGAGGGTCAGGGAGGAGTCGTGGTCACGCCGGGACAGCGAACGGAGCGCCCCGACCAGCAGCAGGTACTGCTGCAGCGATCCCTCGGATTCGGTCAGCTTGTCAGCCGTCTCGACCATCACCGTCGCCGCCGTGTACGCACCGTAGTCAGCGGCGATGAGGGCGCCGTACGAGGCGAGGGTCTCCGCCTGGTTGATCACGTCGAGCGACCGGCCTTCGTACAGTTGAAGGTCGGCCACCATGAACGGCTCCAGCCTCGCACCGAACTTGGACCCGGTGCGACGCACACCCTTCGCGACCGCACGGACCTTGCCGTGAGACCGCGTGAGCAGCGTCACGATCCGGTCGGCTTCGCCCAGCTTGTGGGTGCGCAGCACGACGCCTTCATCACGGTAAACGGGCACAGTCCAGTATCCAGCAGGATGCCGCTCCCCCGGTGACGGCTCGCCTAGACGGCTGCCAGCGTGCGGTCGCCGGCCGTCGACCGGATCGCCCGGTTCACGGCGGAGACAACAGCCTTGAGGGATGCCGTCGAGATGTCTCCGTCGATGCCGACGCCCCAGAGACGGCGGTCGCCGACCTGCAGCTCGACGTACGCGGCCGCCAGAGCGTCCCCACTGGCACCGAGCGTGTGTTCGACGTAGTCGTACAGGGTGACTTCGATGCCGCGCTCGCGGAGCACCCCGAGGAACGCCGCGATCGGGCCGTTACCGGTCGAGGTGGCTTCGGTCACGTCGTCCCCGTCGCGGAGGTCGACGGTCAGTTCGACCGACCCGGTGAGGCTCGACGCCGTGCGGGTCGACTGCAGTTCGAACCGGCCCCACTTGTCGCCTTCACTGGCCGACGGCAGGTACTCGTCCTGGAAGATGCTCCAGATCGCCTCGCTGGTCATCTCCCCGCCCTGCTCGTCGGTCTGAGCCTGGACGACGCCGGAAAACTCGATCTGCAGTTTGCGCGGCAGGTCCAGTGCGTGGTCTGTCTTCAGCAGGTAGGCGACACCGCCCTTGCCGGACTGCGAGTTGACACGGATGACGGCCTCGTAGCTGCGGCCGAGGTCCTTCGGGTCGACGGGCAGGTACGGCACAGCCCAGAGGAGTTCGTTGACGTCGCGGCCCTGGGCGGCGGCATCCGCGGCCATGGCTTCGAAGCCCTTCTTGATGGCATCCTGGTGCGACCCGCTGAACGCGGTGAAGACGAGGTCGCCGGCCCACGGGCTGCGCTCGTGAACGGTCAGCTGGTTGCAGTACTCGGCGGTGCGCTTGATCTCGTCGACGTCGCTGAAATCGATCTGCGGGTCGATTCCCTGGGTGAAGAGGTTGATGCCGAGCGCGACGAGATCGACGTTGCCGGTGCGCTCACCATTGCCGAACAGGCATCCTTCGATCCGGTCGGCGCCGGCCATGTAGCCCAGCTCGGCAGCCGCGATCGCCGTGCCCCGATCGTTGTGCGGGTGGAGGGAGATGATGACGTTCTCACGGTTGTCGAGGTGCCGTGACATCCACTCGATCGAGTCGGCGTAGACGTTCGGCGTCGCCATCTCGACAGTCGCGGGCAGATTGATGATCACCTTGCGGTCGGGAGTCGGCTCGAACACCGCGAGCACCTGGTTGCAGACATCGACAGCGTATTCCAGCTCGGTGCCGGTGTAGCTCTCCGGTGAGTACTCGTAGTACACCGACGTTCCAGGGACGAGCTTCTCCATCTCGCGGCAGACCCGCGCGCCGTGGAGGGCGATGTCGATGATGCCCTGTTTGTCGGAGCGGAACACGACCTCGCGCTGGAGCACGCTCGTCGAGTTGTACAGGTGCACGATGGCCTGCTTCGCACCGACGATGGACTCGTAGGTGCGCTGGATGAGGTGGTCACGCGCCTGGGTGAGCACCTGGATGGTGACGTCGTCCGGGATCGCATTCTCTTCGATGAGGCTGCGGACGAAGTCGAAGTCGGTCTGGCTCGCGCTCGGGAAGCCGACCTCGATCTCCTTGTAACCCATGCGGACGAGCATGTCGAACATGATCCGCTTGCGTTCGGGGCTCATCGGGTCGATCAGCGCCTGGTTGCCGTCACGAAGGTCAACGGCGCACCAGCGCGGCGCCT
Organism: Mycetocola sp. 2940; assembly: GCF_040548835.1. Taxonomy (NCBI): domain Bacteria; kingdom Bacillati; phylum Actinomycetota; class Actinomycetes; order Micrococcales; family Microbacteriaceae; genus Mycetocola; species Mycetocola sp. 2940. Next base: position 70,113 of record NZ_JBEPSK010000016.1, on the reverse strand, counting down.
GGGTGATGCGCTTCGTCGGCCAGGTGCGGTCCGGCAGGTCCACGGTGATCTGCTCGTGGTACGGACGGTACTTGTGGATCGGCATCGCCGATGGCTTCTGGTTGTTCCTCATTGTTCTATTCTCCTCGCGTGTGTGGAAAGCCGACGACAAACACCGCGACGAGAGGGCTTAGGAGGAAGCCTCGTCGCGGCAGCTAAGGAGGAGAGCGCTGAACAACACAGAAACAGGCTAACACCGTTTAGCCTGCCCCTGTGCCGTTTTGGTGCACTCTGTCACCAGAGAGCACGTTTTCGATAAGAAATGCGCGGTCGCTCACTCCACCGCGAGGGCCGCAACGGGCGAGATGCGTGTCGCACGTCTCGACGGAGCAATCGACGCGGCCGTCGACAGGACGGCCGCCGCGAGAACGGCGACGACGAGCACCAGCCAGGGAACCGACGGAAGCGCGAAACCGCCGCCCTGGATCGAGCCCAGAAGGGACTGCGCCCCCGCCCAGCCGTAGACGATCCCGAGCACGAGACCGAATCCGACGGCGGCGACGGTCATCTGGATGCTCTCTGCCAGGATCATGCCCCGGATCTGCGCCCGGGTGAATCCGAGTGCACGCAGCAGGCCGAGCTCGCGGGTGCGCTGCAACACGCTGAGCGAGAGGTTGTTGACCATGCCGACGGCCGCGATGAGCGCGGAAAACCCGAACAGCACGGCGAAGACGGTGATGGTCATCGAGAGCACCTGGTCGGAGTCGCCGTAGTCGGCCGGGTACGCCTCCCTCCCCCGCATGATCGTGTCGACGTAGCCCTGCGCTGCGACGGCGAACATGGTGACGAGGGTGACGCCGATGACGACGCCGATCGTCGCACGGGTGCTGCGGGCTGGATTGCGCACGGCGTTCGCCGCTGCGATCTTCGCCGCGGGGCCGCGCCCCAGCATCCGCCCCACCAGCCGGAGGATGGCCGGCATGAACAGCGGGGCTCCCAGCACGATCCCGCTGAACGACAGGATGCCGCCGAGAAGCGCGACGAGCAGGCCGAACATGCTGACGAGGCCGAGGGCGACACCACCGGCAAGAAGCATCACGCCGAGTCCGATCAGGAGGAACGCGACGACGTTCCGCACCGGACGAGCGGATGCCTCGTCCCGCGACGGTTCGACCGCGGCCGCTCCGGCCTGGATCGGGGTGACGTCGAGTATCCGCCGCGACCCCACCCAGGAGGCGAGCCAAGTGACGAGGATGACAGCGACGACCGGCACGATCAGCCCGATCGAGAACAGCTCGTACGACAGGTCAGGGATGGCTCCGGTGGCGACGCCGAGCCCCACCGATCCCGACGCGATGCCGCTCGCCACGCCGAATCCGAGCACGGAACCGACAAGCCCGACCAGCAGGCCGTCGACCGCAACGGCCCGGCGCAGCGAGGTGGCCGAGGCCCCGACGAGACGGTACAGCGCGATCACCCGGGTGCGTCCGGCGATGACGGTTCCGACGGTGTTCGCTGTGACGACACCGCCGACGTAGACGGCGATCGCGAAGAACACCACGGCGACCAGGCTCAGCGCCAGTTGTACCGACTGCTTCTGGCTGATGTCGTCGCCCGCGACGAGGGTCGTCAGCACCGATGTGCCCTGCAACAGCAGGACGCCGAACGCCGAGGAGAGCAGGGTGACGAGGATGGATGCGGTGTGGTCACGCAGTCGCATCCTCATGATGCGCGATCCATGGCGAGCATGAATCCGGCGATCTGCTCGGGGGTCGACCGGTCGAGCTCGTGCACCACCCGGCCGTCGGCGAGGATCAGGGTCCGGTCGGCGAAGCTTGCGGCGATCGGGTCGTGGGTCACCATCGCGATCGACTGACCGAACCGGGTGCACGCGTCGGCGAGCAGGCCGAGGACCTCACGGCCCGTGCGGGAGTCAAGGTTGCCGGTGGGCTCGTCAGCGAAGACGAGGTCCGGGCGCGTGGCGAGCGCCCGGGCGATCGCGACGCGCTGCTGCTGGCCGCCGCTGAGTTCGTGGGGACGGTGGGTGAGCCTCGCGGTGAGTCCGAGGGCCTCGCACAGGGTGGTGATCCAGCCCTGTTCGTCGTCGGTCGGCGTGCGCCCGTCGAGTTCGAACGGGAGCAGGATGTTGTCGCGGGCGGTCAGCGTCGGCACCAGGTTGAACGACTGGAAGACGAACCCGATGCGGCGCCGGCGGAGCTTCGTGAGCGCCGTGTCGCCGAGGTCCGTGATCTCGGTGTCCCCGAGCCAGGCTTCGCCTGAGGTGGGCTGGTCGAGACCGGCCATGATGTGCATCAGGGTCGACTTGCCCGACCCCGACGGACCCATGATGGCGGTGAACTGCCCGCGGCGGATGCCGATCGACACGTCGGAGAGCGCGACGACGGCGCTCTCCCCGATTCCGAAGCTCTTGCTGACCTGAACGACCCGGGCGGCGAGGCCGATGTCCGTTGGAGTGATTTTCATGTCTCCACGGTAGGAGGGCACCAGATGACGCCGCATCGGCACGCAGGGTGAAGCGGGGTCATCCTGCCGGATGATCCGTGAGTCCGTGCTCGTAAGCGTAGATCACGAGTTGCACGCGGTCGCGGAGGTTGAGTTTGCCGAGGACCCGGGAGATGTGGGTCTTCACTGTCGCTTCGCTGAGGTATTCCTGCGCGGCGATTTCGGAGTTGCTCATGCCCCGGGCGGCGAACGCGAAGATCCCCCGCTCGCGGCTGGTGAGGGACGAGAACGCTGCCGGAACGGATGCGACCGGCGCCCGCGCTCCGAAGTGCGCGAAGAGCGCTTTCGTCGCACCGGGCGCGATGACGGCGTTCCCGGCGTGGACGGTGCGGATGGCCGCGAGGAGGAAGCCCGGTTGGGTGTCCTTCAGCAGGAAACCGCTCGCTCCCTTGCGGAGAGCGGACGCGGCACCCTCATCGAGATCGAAGGTGGTGAGCACGATGATCCGCGGCGCTTGCCGGCCGGCGGCATCCGCGGCATCCAGGATGGCGATCGTCGACGCGATTCCGTCCATGACCGGCATCCGCACATCCATGAGGATGACGTCGGGCCGCACCGATTCCGCGAGGTCGAAGCCGGCGCGTCCGTCGCCCGCCTCACCGACGAACTCGAGGTCCGGTTGGGAGTCGATGAGCATGCGGATGCCGGCGCGGAACAGTTGCTGATCGTCGACGAGCGCGACGCGGATGCGGTCGCCGCTCATCGGAGGCCGTCCAGAAGCACGGCTGACGGCACGGGCACGAACGCGGTGACGAGGAACGAGCCCGCCGCGGTGCGTTCGGCGCTGAGCGACCCGCCGACGAGGGCGGCGCGTTCGCGCATGCCGGGGATCCCATGGCCGAGCGGCTCCCCCGCTGTCGTCTCCTGGGCCGGGTTCTCCACCCTCAGGGTCACGCCGGCATCCCGCCAGGCCACGTCGACGAGCACCGGGGAATCCGGGCGGCCGTGCCGGAGTGCATTCGTGAGCGCTTCCTGGAGAATGCGGTACACCGCGATCTGGTGGCCGACGGGCAGCGACAGCTCGGTGCCGGAGACCGTGTGCTGCAGGCGAAGACCGGCGCCTCTCATCTGTTCGAAGAGCGCGTCGATATCGGTGAGGAGCGGTTGCGGGCCCTCACCCTGCCGGTGCCTCAGCTCGGCGAGGAGCAGCCGCACGTCGCCCAGGGCGCTCCGCGCGGTGTCGGCGATCGTCGCCAGCGTCCCGTCCATGGCCTCGGGGTCGCCCTTCTGGGCGTAGCGGGCGCCGTCGGCCTGGGCGATGACCACGGCCAGCGAGTGGGCCACGACGTCGTGCATGTCCCGCGCGATCCGGTTGCGTTCCTGCTCGACGACGACGGCCTGCTCCGCCAGATGCTGGTCCTGCTGGGCCTGGTACCGTCGAGCGCCTTCCGCTCGGGCGGAGCGTGACGTGCGGACGAGGAGCCCGACGGTCCACGACAGGCCGAGGACGAAGATGGCCGCGATCGAGCCGAGGACCGAGGTGAACACGACCTGCGGCATGCTGCCGATCACGAACGGGTCCGACTGGCCGTAGAGGGTGAGGGTCGTATACGTCGCCGCAATCACACCGCCGGCGATCGCCGACACGAGACCGGCCCACTTCACCCAGTTCTCGCCGTAGCAGGCGGTGGCGTAGAGGACGGCGAGGATGGCCACATTGGCCGGGACCGCCTGCATCCCGCTCGCCAGCTGGACGAGCACGGTGAGCCACGCCACACCGAGGGCCGACCCTGGCCCGAGCCGACGCAGTGCGAGGGCGACCGTCATGCCGACAACGACGAAGATGCCGCTGATCCCGTCACCCATCCGGAGCCCGGTCGGGATCAGGACGAGCGCGAACGCGCAGGCGACGACGAGGTCGACGGTGACCTGGAACGGCGTGAGGCGGCGGAACATCCTTCAACGCTAGTTCGTCAGGCGGCCGCCGCTCCCGGATTCCGGGTTCGGCGGCCGAAGATCATCCTCAGGATGTACGGGCTAGAAACCCAGTCGCCCGAGCAGCTTGGGGTCGCGCTGCCAGTCCTTGGCGACCTTGACCCGCAGGGACAGGAACACCTGCTTGCCGACGAGTTTCTCGATCGGGACCCGGGCCGTCTGGCCGACATCGCGCAGGCGGGAGCCGCCCTTGCCGATGATGATGGCCTTCTGGCTGTCCCGTTCGACGAAGATGTTCGCGTAGATGTCGAGGATGTCCTTGTCCTCGCGTTCGATCATGTCGTCGATGGTGACGGCGATCGAGTGCGGAAGCTCGTCGTGGACGCCCTCGAGCGACGCCTCGCGGATGTACTCGGCGATGCGGTCCTCGAGGATCTCGTCGGTGACGGCATCCGCGGGGTAGAGGGGTTCGGATGTCGGCATGAGCGCGATCAGTTCACGGACGAGGATGTCGAGCTGGATGCTGCTGGTCGCCGACACGGGGATGATCAGGTCCCATTCGCGCAGCTTCTGCACTTCGGCGAGCTGCTCGGCCGTCGTCGGCCGGGGCGCGGCGTCGATCTTGGTGACGATCGCCACTTTCTTCGCCCGCGGGTAGTGGTCGAGCTGCTCGTTGATGAACTTGTCGCCGGGCCCGATCTTCTCGTTCGCCGGGATGCACAGGCCGATGACGTCGACGTCGCTGAGCGTGGATTGCACGAGGTCGTTGAGGCGTTCGCCGAGGAGCGTCCTCGGGCGGTGGATTCCCGGGGTGTCGACGATGATGAGCTGCCCGGTGTCCTCGTGCACGATGCCGCGGATGGCCTTGCGGGTGGTCTGCGGCTTGGAGCTGGTGATCGCGACCTTCTGGCCGACGAGGGCGTTGGTCAGGGTCGACTTGCCGACGTTGGGGCGGCCGACGAAGGAGACGAACCCGGCGCGGTAGCCGGAATCCGGCAGCACGACAGGCTCAGGCTGCTTCGGCTCCCCCGGCGCCTCAACGCCGTCGGCGTCTTCGTTGTTCAGGTCTTCGGTGTTCAGGTCTTCGGTGTTCAGGTCTTCGGTGTTCTGATCGTCATGTGTCATGACTACTCCTCAATCGATTCATATGATCTCTGCACGTCCCGCAAGGCCGCGGTTCGGGTCACGATCACCGTGCTCACGCGCTTGCGTCTGCCTTCGGTTCGTTCAGCGGTGAGCCGCAGCCCATCGGTTTCAGCGACGGAGCCGGCGACCGGCAACCGTCCCAGAACCTTGGTCAGCAGCCCGCCGACGGTGTCGACGTCGTCGTCGTCCATCTCGAGGTCGAACAGTTCGCCGAGTTCGTCCACCGGCAGCCGCGCGCTGACCCGGTATTCGTCGTCGTTGAGCTTCTCGACATCGGGTGTGTCGGTGTCGTACTCGTCGGAGATCTCGCCGACGAGCTCTTCGAGCAGATCCTCCAGGGTGACCAGGCCGGCGATTCCGCCGTACTCGTCGACGACCATAGCCAGATGATTCGACTCGAGCTGCATCTGCTGCAACAGGGAGTCGGCCTTCTTCGACTCCGGGACGAAGAGCGCGGGACGAGCGAGGGCGCGCACACTGACGTTACTCGCCGCCGCGTCGCCCTCATGGGTGAGCCGAACGACATCCTTCAGGTAGAGCACACCGGCGACCTCGTCGACTTCGCCGTCGGTAACGGGGATGCGCGACACACCGGTGCGGAGGAACAGGCTCATCGCCTGCTGGACCGAGACGTTGGCGTCGACGGTGACCATGTCGGTCCGGGGGATCATCACCTCGCGGACGACCGTTTCGTTGAACTCGAAGATGGAGTGGATGAGTTCGCGGTCGTCCTCCTCGAGCACATCGAGCTCGGTGGCCTCGTCGACCATGTTGAGCAGCTGTTCCTCAGAGGAGAACGACGCCTCACGCGCCACACCGGGCGTGACCCGGTTGCCGAACGCGACGAGCGCGTTCGCGAGGGGCCCGAGGAGCAGCCGGACGGCGCGGATCACCGGAGCGACGATCCGTAGAAGCCCTTCCGCGTGGGTTCGGCCGAAGCTGCGGGGGCTGGCACCGACGAGGACGAATGACACGGCCGTCATGATGAGCGCCGAGAACAGCAGGACAAGCCACGGCTCATCGATGGTGAAGGCGATGGCCAGCGTGACGAGCACCGCAGCGGTCGTCTCGGCGAGCACGCGGATGAAATTGATCGCGTTGAGGTGCGCCCCCGGGTCCTCGGCGATGGCGCGGAGGAACGCAGGCCTCCTCGTACTGTCGGCGAGTTCGGCCATCACCGCGCGTGAGGTGACACTGATGGCGGCATCGGCCGCGGCCATCAGACCGCCGAACGCAACCAGCAGCAGGGCGATGCCGATGAACCAGTACGGGACCATCACCGGGTGGAACGCTCCTGCACCGAGAAACCGAGCAGGATGTCGCGCTGGATGCCGAACATCTCGCGCTCCTCCTCGGGTTCAGCGTGGTCGAAACCGAGCAGGTGCAGGATGCCGTGGGTGGTGAGGAGCAGGAGCTCCTGCAACGTCGAGTGGCCGGCCGTTTCGGCCTGGCCCTCGGCGACCTGCGGGCACAGGACGATGTCGCCGAGGAGCCCGGCGGGGGTCGGCGTGTCTTCGGTTCCCGGTCGGAGTTCGTCCATCGGGAAGCTGAGGACGTCGGTGGGTCCCGGTTCGTCCATCCACTGCACGTGAAGTTGTTCCATGGCCGCTTCGTCGACGAGGACGATGTTGAGGTCGGCCTCCTGGCTCACGTGCATCGCGCCGAGGGCGAAGTCGGCGAGGCGGAGCAGGGCCGCTTCGTCGACGGGGATGGCGGACTCGTTGTTGATTTCGATGCTCATGAGCTTTTGCCCCTTCTGGGCATTCGATCGCGGGGGGAGGCACCCCTGCGCTCGGCACGGTTGGCGAACTCCTGGGCCTGGCCCCGTTCGAAGCGCTCCGCCTGCTTGACCTGGTCGTACTCGCTGTACGCGTCGACGATCCGGGCGACGAGATTGTGCCGGACGACGTCGTCACTGGTCAGCCGCGAGAAGTGGATGTCGTCGACGCCGGCGAGCACGCGGGTGACGAGGCGCAGTCCCGACGACGCGGCCGGCAGGTCGACCTGCGTGATGTCGCCGGTCACGACGATCTTCGAGCCGAATCCCAGCCGGGTGAGGAACATCTTCATCTGCTCCGGCGTCGTGTTCTGCGCCTCGTCGAGCACGATGAAGGAGTTGTTGAGGGTGCGACCGCGCATGTAGGCGAGGGGTGCGACCTCGACCGTGCCTGCGGCAAGGAGCTTGGGGACCAGTTCGGGGTCCATCATCTCGTTGAGCGCGTCGAACAGCGGGCGGAGATACGGGTCGATCTTGTCGGTGAGGGTCCCGGGGAGGAACCCGAGGCGTTCACCGGCCTCCACCGCCGGGCGGGTGAGGATGATCCGTTCGACCTCTTTGCGCTGTAACGCCTGCACCGCCTTCGCCATTGCCAGGTAGGTCTTGCCCGTTCCGGCGGGTCCGATCCCGAACACGATCGTGTTCTCGTCGATCGCATCGACATACTGCTTCTGCCCGAGGGTCTTCGGGCGGATGCTACGACCTCGCGACGTGAGGATGGCCTGCCCAAGCAGGTCGGACGGGCTTCCGGAGCCGTCCTCGAGAATCCGTGCCGATGACACCACTTCGACCGGCTCGAGGTCCTGGCCCTGTCTCACCATGGCGATGAGCTCGGCGATGAGGTTGTGGGCGGCCCGCACCTGGTCCGCGTCGCCGGTGAGGGTGATTTCGTTGCCGCGGACGTGGAGCGAGACCGCCGGGTACTGGGTCTCGATCGTGGTCAGCAGCCGGTCCTGGGCGCCGAGGAGGCGGACCATGGCGACTCCGTCGACGTGGAGTTTCGCTTCGGCGGTCACTGGGCTGGCAACCGGTTCGTTGATGGGTGCTGGGTCACTGGAAATCGGCACGTGGGTCCTCTCCGAGGTTCCCGATGAGAATGTGGGCATGAACGTGGAAGATGGTCTGACCGGCTTTCTCGCCGGTGTTGAAGACGAGCCGGAACTCACCGCCGTGTTCGTCGGCGATCGTCTGCGCGAAAGAGACGAGCTCGGCCAGGAGGGCCGGGTTCCCGGCCGCCAGCTCCGCGACGTTGGCGTATTCGGGCGTTTTCGGCACGACGAGGATGTGGACGGGGGCCTTCGGCGCGATGTCGTTAAAGGCGATCAGCCGCTCATTCTCGGCCACGATGCTCGCCGGGATCTCGCGCTCGATGATGCGGGTGAAGATGCTGGGTTCGGTCGTCGACATGGTCCTATCCTACGAAGCTCTGGCGTCGGGCGGGCTGTCGGTCCACGTCACCAGCGACCGAGGGAGACATTGAGCACGGCGAGGGCGGCTGGTCCGGCAGATGAGGTTCGCAATACCGTGTCGCCGAGACGGGCACGGACCGCACCGGCCGCGGTGAGGGTGTCCAGTTCAGCGTCGCTGATGCCGCCCTCGGGCCCCACAACCAGCAGCACGTCGCGGGTTTCTCCGGCGACGTCGAGATCACTGAGCCGTTCCTTCGCCGTCGGGTCGAGGAGGACGACGCAGGCGGTGGCGGCGAGCTTCTCGAGCACAGCGGTCGAGGCGATGGGGTGGACGGGCGGGACGAACGAGCGGATGGATTGTTTTGACGCCTCACGGACGATCGTCTCCCAGCGGGAGCGTCCTTTCTCCTTCTTCAAGCCCTCCCAGCGGGAGACACTCCGGGCTGCAGCCCACGGAACGATGGCGGAGACCCCGAGTTCCGTCGCTGTCTGGACGGCCATTTCGTCGCGGTCGCCCTTGGCCAGCGCCTGCACCAGCACCAGACGGGGGGTCGCTTCGTCCTCGACGGTCACCGCCGACACCCGCACGCTCACGCGTCCGGGTTCGAGTGTGTCGATGACACCGGTCACGACGAGACCCCGGCCGTTCCCGATCCGGATCTCGTCGCCGGCGCGGGACCGGTTGACCGTGACGGCGTGCTTGGCCTCAGCACCCTCCAGCTCGACCAGGGCGCCCTCGGTCGCCGTCTCGAGGTCTTCACGGAGGTACAGACTGCTCATCTCACTGGCCCATCTCAGCTGAGGAAACGGTCGCGCAGTTTGGAGAAGAGTCCCTGCTGGAACGAGCCGAGCTGGGTCGACTTCTGGTCTCTCCCTGCGGCGAAGGCTTTGATCAGTTCTTTCTCGCGGTGGTCGAGTCGGGTCGGGGTGACAACCTGGACACCGATGCGCAGGTCACCGCGGCCGTTTCCGCGGAGCTTCGTCACACCGCGACCCCTGATCGTGAGGACCTCGTTGCTTTGGACTCCCGGCTTCAGTTCGACGTCGACGTCTCCGTCGAGGGCGTGGATGGTCGTCGTGACGCCGAGGATGGCATCCGTCATCGGCACGTCGAGCGTGCAGAGCAGGTCGTCGCCGTTGCGGCTGAACCGATCGTCGCTGCGCACCTTGATCTCGAGATAGAGGTCGCCGTGGGGTCCGCCGGCGGGGCCGATCTCACCGCTGCCCGGCATCTGCAGGCGCAGTCCGGTGTCGACACCGGCCGGGATATCGACCGGGACGGTGCGACGGTCGCGGACGCGGCCCTGGCCCTGGCAGCTCACGCACGGGTGCGGGATGACCGTGCCGTAGCCCCGGCAGGTGCCGCAGGGCGTCGAGGTCATGACGTTGCCGAGGAGGGAGCGGACGGCACGCTGGATCGACCCGGAGCCACGGCAGATGTCGCAGGTGACCGGTGAGGTTCCCGGCTGGCAGCACGAACCCTGGCAGGTGTCGCAGAGAACTGCCGTGTCGACCTCGAGGTCTCGGTGCGTGCCGAAGATGACTTCGGCGAGGTCCACCTCGACGCGCAGGAGTGCGTCCTGGCCGCGCTCGCGTCGTGATTTGGGTCCTCGCTGCTGCTGGCCGCCGAAGAAGGTGTCGAAGATGTCGCCGAATCCTCCGAAGCCGGCACCACCCATGCCGCCCATCCCGCCTGAGCCTCCCATGTCGTACTGCTGGCGTTGTTTCGCGTCGCTGAGCACGTCGTACGCGTGCGTCACCATCTTGAATCGTTCGGACGCCTCGGCCCCCGGATTGACATCGGGGTGAAGTTCACGGGCGAGGCGCCGGTAGGCCTTCTTGATCTCATCGGTGGTCGCCTCGCGAGAGACTCCGAGGACTTCGTAATGGTCAGCCACTGAAGGCCTTTCGTCGTGGTGGTCGTCGCTGTGCTCGGGACGCGACCGGGAAGGTATGCGCTACGCGAGCCCAGCGCGCGGGTCAGTCGTCGCCGAGTTGGCGCGACAGGTATCGGGCGACAGCTCGAACGGCTGCGAGGTTGTTGGAATAATCCATTCTCGTCGGTCCGAGGACCCCGAGCCTGGCAAGTTCGCCAGCAGAGGAACGATAGTTGCTGGCGATGACCGATGTCTCCCCGAGTCCGAACGACTCGTTCTCCCGCCCGATCGACGCCGAAACCCCGCCGCGTTCGACAACCATCTCGCTGAACAGTCGTAAAAGAACGACCTGCTGTTCGAGGGCCTCGAGCACCGGGTAGATGCTGCCGGTGAAGTCGTCCTCGGTCCGGGCGAGGTTCGCGGCACCGGCCATGACCAGCTTGTCGTGGCGGTACTCGGCGAATTGATCGGCAAGCGCCTGGGTCACCCGGTCGACCAGGACTTCTTCATCCGGGTCCGTCTCGGCACGGATCGCCGCGAGGATCGCCGCGGAGGCATCGACATTCGAGCCGATGAGCTGGGTGTTCAGCCGGCTCTTGAGCCGCTCGAGGAGGTGCGCGTCGACCGGATGTTCGATCTCGACGACACGCTGCTCGACCCGACCCGTGTCGGTGATCAGGACGGTGAGGAGGCGGTGATCGGTGAGGCCGACGAGTTCGACGTGGCGGACCTGAGCCCGGGCGAACGACGGGTACTGGACGATCGCGACCTGGTTCGTGATCTGGGAGAGCAACCGCACCGTGCGCATGAGAACATCGTCGAGGTCGACCGACTGGCCGAGGAAGGTCTCGATGGCCACCCGCTGGGCCGCGGACAATGGCCGGCGATCGGCGAGCTGGTCGACGAACATCCGGTACCCCTTGTCGGTGGGGATCCGGCCGGACGAGGTGTGTGGCGCCGAGATCAGCTCCTCCTCCTCCAACTGCGCCATGTCGTTGCGGATAGTGGCCGCGGAGACACCGAACGAGTGCCGCTCGACGATCGCCTTGGAACCGACGGGTTCACGACTGGCGACGTAGTCCTGCACGATGACACGGAGTACTTCGAGGCTGCGTTCGGAAACCATTGCTGCACCCCTTCCGCTGGAATCGCGCTTGACGCATTGGCACTCAAAGAGCTTGAGTGCCAATTCTAGCGCGCGCCGCGCGCACGGGGTAATTGCCGAACGTCCTGAACAGCGTTACTTTTAGCAGAAGCTCGACCCCGCGCGCCCGTCTGAGCTCAGGCAAGGCGGGCGGCACTCCAGCACAAGCGCCATCGATCGAAAGGCCTGGCCATGACCGACCCCAACGCGCAACCCCCGGTTGACCCCTCCCAGAACCCGCCACAATCGCCCCAGGCGCCGCAGGGGCCCACCTCTCCCCCGCCTCCCTATGGCGGTCAGCAGCCTCAGCCCGGCCAGCCGTACCCTGGTCAGCAGCCCCCGGCCGGCCAGCCTGGTTACGGCCAGCAGCCCCCGGCGCAGCCGTACGGGCAGCAGCCCTACGGCCAGCAGCAGTACGGTCAGGTCCCGCCGCAGCAGTACCCCTACCAGGGACAGCAGACCGGCGCCGCGCCGCTCACCCAGGCCGAAGACAAGCAGTGGGCCTCGTTCGCTCACTTCGGTGGCGCACTCGGCGCGTTCCTCGGTGCGGGAACCGCAGGCTGGATCGCCCCGCTCATCATCTACCTGGTGTACAAGGACCGCGGCCCGTTCACCCGCCAGGAGTCGAAAGAGGCGCTGAACTTCCAGCTGACCATCACGATCTACGTGGTCGGCCTGTACATCCTCGGAACGATTCTCGCCCTCGTGCTCATCGGGTTCCTGCTCTACCCGCTGGCGTGGATCGTCGGTATCCTCGGCGTCATCTTCGGCATCATCGGAGGCGTCAAGGTCAACAACGGTGAGGCCTACCGTTACTTCCACGCCATCCGCATGGTGAAGTAGAAGGAACCAGTCGTCCGCCGGCCGACCTACACCGTCAGCCGGCGGACCACCGCATCAGCCAGAAGCCGCCCGCGCAGGGTCAGTTCCACTCGCCCGCGCAGGGCGGTTTCTGCGTGAACGAGGCCGTCGGCGATCAGGCCGGCGACCGCGACACGTGCCTCAGCGGGCAGCGTCGGGATCGGGATGCCGTCCCGCGTGCGCGTGAGCAGAAGGATCCGCTCGAGTTCGCGCGTTTCGGCCGACAGCGTCTCCCTGCCGGCCCCCGGCGAGAGACCTTCGCTCATCCGGGAGGCATAGGCGGCCGGATGTTTGACGTTCCACCAGCGGACGCCGCCGATGTGGCTGTGTGCGCCCGGGCCGATGCCCCACCAGTCCTGGCTGCGCCAATACGCGAGATTGTGCCGTGATCGGGACTCCGGACTCGTCGACCAGTTGCTGACTTCGTACCAGGAGAACCCGGCCGCCTGGAGTTTCGCGTCGACGAGCTCGTACATGTCCGCCTGGAGATCCTCGTCGGGCTGGGCCACGACACCGGACTTGATCTGCCGGGCGAGTTTCGTTCCGGCTTCGACGATCAGTGAGTAGGCCGACAGGTGGTCGGGGTTCGTTGCCAGGGCGGCGTCGACGGAACGGGTCCAGTCGGCGAGGCTCTCCCCGGGCGTGCCGTAGATGAGGTCGACGCTCACCTGCAGGCCGGCCCGCCGTGCCCAGTCGACGACGAGCGGCACCCGATCAGGGTCGTGCGTGCGCTCGAGCGTCGCCAGCACGTGCGGCACCGCGGACTGCATGCCGAACGAGACGCGCGTGAACCCGGCATCCGCGAGGGTCGCGAGGTAATCGGCGTCGACCGAGTCGGGGTTGGCTTCAGTGGTGATTTCGGCATCGGGCGTGAGCCCGATCGACCCGCGAACGGCGTCGAGCATCCGGACGAGGTCCCGCGCCGGGAGCAGGGTCGGGGTGCCGCCGCCGAAGAAGACCGTCGACGCGGGGCGCTCAGGCAGCCCGGCGGCGCGGAGGGTGGCACCGGCGAAGGCAACCTCGGTTGCGGCCTCGTCGGCGTAGTCGGATTGTTTCGCGCCCCGCAGTTCCGTCGCGGTGTATGTATTGAAATCGCAGTAGCCGCAGCGGACGCGGCAGAACGGGACGTGGAGGTAGACCGACAGCATCCGCTCGTCGGCCCCGTCCCGGACGGATGCCGGAAGGACGCCGTCGAGCGGTGCCGGGTCGGCGATCGGCTGGGGACCGGCCATCAGCGCTGCCGGCGTGAGAGAAGAGTCACGTCAGGTCGTCGGGGTCGACCACAGGGGTGAGAGCGAGCGCAGGTAGGCGGTCGTGAACGTCTTCCTGCGCATCTTCGCGAGCGGAGGAAACAGGCGATAGGCGAGCGACACGGGCCGGGTGAACGAGCGAACCGTGAACCAGACCGAGTCGTCGTCCCGACGTTCGACACGGAAGAGTTCCTCACCGCTGACGCGGTGGGCGCCCACGGTGCCGTAGGCGAACGCGACGACGGTGGGCTCCTCGATCAGGAGCACGATCCGAACGCGTTCGTCGATCCGGAACGACCCGACCCGTCCGCGCAGGCGGGCGGACGAGCCTGCGGCGACGTAAGGTGTGCCGTCAGCGGCGAAACGCTGTTCGGTCGACACCGCGATCGGCTCGAGGGCGGTGCCGTCGTCGTCGTAGCGGATGCCGCCGTAGCGCTGGCTGGCATCCGCTTTCACATCGAGAACGTCGATGCCGGAGCCGTGCTGGATGTCCCAGCTGAGCAGCGAAGCGGATGCCGCGTCAAATCGCTCCTCACCGCTTCCCAGCCGGATGGATGCTTCAAACGGCGCAAAGCCACGCGGCGGGTATTGCAGCAGATCGTGCGCCAGCGTGGCACCGACGGCCGCGTAGTCGACCGGCTGGTCCTCGAAGTTCGATCGGCGCATCCGCTACTTCTTCTCTTTCGCGACCTCGGTGTCACCGCTCAGCGCCGCGATGAACGCCTCCTGCGGGACCTCGACCCTGCCGACCATCTTCATGCGCTTCTTGCCCTCTTTCTGCTTCTCGAGCAGTTTGCGCTTGCGGCTGATGTCGCCGCCGTAGCACTTGGCGAGGACGTCCTTGCGCATCGCGCGAACCGACTCGCGGGCGATGATCCGTGCGCCGATCGCGGCCTGGATCGGCACCTCGAACTGCTGGCGGGGAATGAGTTTCTTCAGCCGTTCGGTCATCAGCAGGCCGTAGGCGTACGCCTTGTCGCGGTGCACGATGGCGCTGAACGCGTCGACCTGTTCACCCTGCAGCAGGATGTCGACCTTGACGAGGTCGGCCGTCTGCGAGCCGGAGGGTTCATAGTCGAGCGAGGCGTAGCCCTGCGTGCGGCTCTTGAGGTGGTCGAAGAAGTCGAAGACGATCTCACCGAGCGGCATCGTGTAGCGCAGCTCGACCCGGTCCTCACCGAAGTACTCCATGCCGAGGAGGGCGCCTCGGCGACCCTGGCAGAGCTCCATGATCGTACCGACGTAATCCTTCGGGGCGAGGATGCCGACCTTCACCATCGGTTCTTCGACGGAGGCGATCTTGCCGCCGGGGAATTCGCTGGGGTTGGTGACGGTGACGGTCTTCTTGTCGTCTGTCGTCACCTCGTAGGTCACGCTCGGCGCCGTCGCGATGAGGTCGAGGTTGAACTCCCGCTCCAGCCGCTCGGTGACGATTTCAAGGTGGAGCAGGCCGAGGAACCCGCAGCGGAACCCGAAGCCGAGGGCGACGGAAGTCTCCGGTTCGTAATTGAGGGAGGCGTCGGAGAGCTTGAGCTTGTCGAGGGCATCCCGGAGCACCGGGTAGTCGCTCCCGTCGATCGGGTACAGGCCGGAGAACACCATCGGCTTCGGGTCCGTGTAACCGGCAAGCGCCACAGTGGCCGGCTTCATCGCGGTGGTGACGGTGTCGCCGACCTTCGACTGGCGCACGTCCTTCACGCCGGTGATGAGGTAACCGACCTCACCGACGCCGAGCCCCTGGGTGGGCGTGGGCTCCGGAGAGCTGACGCCGATCTCGAGGAGTTCGTGCACGGCCCGGGTCGACATCATCTGGATGCGCTCACGGGGGCTGAGGTGCCCGTCGATCATCCGCACGTAGGTGATGACGCCGCGATAGGTGTCGTACACCGAGTCGAAGATCATCGCGCGGGTAGGCGCGTTCGGGTCGCCGACCGGGTTCGGGATCTTCTGGACGACGCGGTCAAGCAGTTCCTCGACCCCGACGCCGGTCTTGCCCGACACCTTGAGCACATCCTCGGGTGAACCGCCGATGAGGTTGGCGAGCTCCTTCGCGTACTTCTCCGGGTCGGCCGCAGGGAGGTCTATCTTGTTGAGGACGGGGATGATCTCGAGGTCGTTCTCCATCGCAAGGTACAGGTTCGCAAGGGTCTGCGCCTCGATCCCCTGGGCTGCGTCGACGAGGAGGATTGCGCCCTCACATGCGGCGAGCGAACGGGACACCTCATAGGTGAAGTCGACGTGACCGGGCGTGTCGATCATGTTCAGCGCGTAGGTCTGTCCATCCAGCTCCCACGGCATCCGCACAGCCTGGCTCTTGATGGTGATGCCGCGTTCGCGCTCGATGTCCATCCGGTCGAGGTACTGGGCGCGCATGTCGCGATCGGCGACAGCACCGGTCACCCCCAGCATCCGGTCGGCGAGGGTCGACTTGCCGTGGTCGATGTGCGCGATGATGCAGAAGTTGCGGATGAACGACGGGTCGGTAGCGGCAGGCTCGAGTGCCTTCACAGCTTTGGGGCTCACGCGTTCCTCAGGGGTCTGTAGCTGGGTGGGATTGGATCAACTCCCTATTGTCCCATGAACCACCCGGGCGTGAGTTCGCCTGTCGACGCCCCCGGATGCCGGTGGCACAATGACAGCATGACCCGCCCGCCCGCGATCGTGCTCGTCCACGGCATCCGCACGTCTGGAACGATGTGGCGGCGCCAGGTCGAGGATCTCAGCGCAGCGGGTTTTGAGGTGGATGCGCCCGACCTTCCCGGGCACGGCACCCGGATCGGCGAGACGTTCACGGTCGAGGCCGCGATGGCGGCGATCGACGAGGCCGTCTCCCGCCACCCCGGGCCGGTTCTTCTGGTCGGGTTGTCGCTCGGCGGCTATTTGTCGATCCACTACGCCGGCTCGCATCCCGGACGGGTGGCCGGACTGGTCGCGGCGAGTTGCCAGACCCTGCCTCGCGGGGCCGGATTGTGGGGCTACCGCGCCCTTGCCCGTGCCATCCACCGACTCCCGGACCGCGGGGCCTGGCTGAACGACGCTATGGCGCGCCGGTTCCTTCCGCCGGCCGGAGTGGCCGACATGTCGGCGGGCGGGGTGGCACTCGATGTGATGGACGATACGCTCGCCGCAGTCGGCACGCTCGATCCCCTCGACGGGCTGCGCCGGTACCGGGGCCCCGTCTGGTTCGTGATGGGCGCTTACGATCACTTCCGACTGTCGCAGCGGGCGTTCCTCGCGACGCGACCGGACGCATCCGTCGTCGTCGTGCCACGGGCGACGCACCTCGTCAGTCTCGTCAAACCGGCCGAGTTCACGCAGGCGGTGACGGATGCCGCGACGACGCTCGCGGGCAACTCCCGGCAGATTTCCGAGAATGGCACCGGGACTGGTATCGTTACTCCTTGACTTGCGTGTGGGTTACCCCGCACGATTTTCGCCGCGAAGCGCCCTCTCTCGCCCAGTGGCACATCCCATTCGAATACAACGGAAAGCTATCAAACGTGGCAAACATTAAGTCGCAGATCAAGCGAATCGGCACCAACAAGAAGGCAACGGAGCGCAACAAGGCGATCAAGAGCCAGCTCCGGACCCTCGTCCGCCAGACCCGCGAGGCCATCCTCTCCGGCGACAAGGCGAAGGCTGAGTCCACCCTGAAGACCGCCGCGAAGAAGCTCGACAAGGCCGTCACCAAGGGCGTCATCCACAAGAACCAGGCAGCGAACCGCAAGTCGGCTCTCGCCAAGAAGGTCGCGTCGCTCTAAGCAGCTTCCTACTTTTCACGACAGGCTCCGCTTCGGCGGGGCCTGCCGTGGTTAAGGGCCTGATGTCTGGCGCGGGCCTGTCGTGGTTCCGCCGGGGCCTGTCGTCGCTGACGGGCATGGTGGCGCACGAGGGTGGCCGGTCTGAGCGAAACATCTCGCGCCACGTCGCGCATAACTCCGCCATCCTCCTCGAATCGGCAGCGACGTCCGCGGCAACACGGAGCAAGACGAACGCCCGCACGACGAACTGGCGGAGTTATGCACACCCTCTGCGCTGGCCGCCGCAGCACTGACCCGCGCTCGGGACTGAACGCCGATTTGCGCATAACTCCGCCATCCTCCTCGAATCGGCAGCGACGTCCGCGGCAACACGGAGCAAGACGAACGCCCGCACGACGAACTGGCGGAGTTATGCACACCCTCTGCGTAGTTGCTCCAGCACTGACCCGCGCTCAGCGGCCGCGGCCGGCGATCGTGTGGATCATTCGTTCGAGGGCGTAGACGGGGTCACGGCCACCGCCCTTGACGTTGGCATCGGTGTCAGCGAGAACCTGGATGCAACGGCCGAGTCCCTGGTCGGTCCAGCCGGCCAGGTCGCGCCGAGCCCGGTCGACCTGCCAGGGAGCCAGCCCGAACTGACGGGCGAGGTCCGCTGACGATCCCCTGCCGCCCTGCACTTTCGCCATCGTGCGCAGTTTGCTGGCGAAGGCGGCGACGATCGGCACCGGATCGGCACCGGAGTCGAGGGCGTGGCGCAGGCCGACGAGCGCCTCCCCATACCGGCCGGCGATCGCGGCGTCGGCGACGGCGAACGCGTTGGTCTCGACCCGGCCGCCGTAGTACCGGGTGACGGTGGCCTCGGTGATCTCGGTGCCGCTGTCGGCGATCAGCTGGGCGCAGGCCCCGGCAAGTTCGGCGAGGTCATCGGCGAACGCCGCCACCACGGCACGGAGGGCGGCCGGGCGGATCGACTTGCCCGCCGTTTTGAACTCCGCAGCGGCGAAGTCGTACTTGTCGCTCTCCTTCTTGAGCTCGGCACAGACCACTTCGATCGCGGATGCCTTGTTGGCGCGGACGGCGTCGAGGAGCTTCTTGCCCCGCACTCCCCCGGCATGGCGAAGCACGATGTACGCGCCCTCGGCCGGGGATTCCAGGTACGCCAATGCTTCCGTCAGGAACTGGTCCGAGCACTTTTCCACGTTGGTGACGCGGATCAGCCGCGGTTCGCCGAACAGCGACGGGCTCGCGAGGGTGATCAGCTCGCCGGGGGCATAGCTGTCGGCTTCGATGTCATTCACTTCGAGGCTCGGGTCCTCGACCCGGAGGTAGTCGCGCAGCATGCGGATGGCACGGTCGGCGAGGAATCCCTGCGTGCCGGAGACAAGCACGACCGGCGCAGGCCGGATCGCGTTCCAGCTCAGTTGCGGGATCGCGACCTTTGCCGTCGCTTTCGCCGACGTCGTGCTCCGTGCAACTGCCACAGTCCACCGTCCTTCCTCACCCAGCCTACCGGCGACGGCCGACGCGAGCCCGCGTCAGCAGCGACGTTCCGTCCAGACGTCGGGCTCCGTCGCCGATCCGCCGACGACGATCAGCCCGCAGGTGTCGGTGCGGAAAGAGGTTGTCCCCACTGCCTCGAGCAGGTCGAGTGCGGCGCGGGTGGGATGGCCGTAGTCGTTGTCGGCGCCGACAGGGATGAGTGCGATGCGGGCGTCGGCCTGCACGTACAGCTCACTGCTCTGGTCCGCCGATCCGTGATGTGCCATCTTGACCAGGTCGACCGGACCGCCGAGGGAACGACCGGCGAGGATGCGGGCCTGCGCGGCCTCGTCGAGGTCGCCGAGGAACAAGGACCGCAGGCCGCCGGGGGCCTCGACGAGAAGGGTGACACTCCCCGCGTTCCCCTGCCACACCGGTCCGGCGCGGGGAGGGGGCCAGAGCGCCCGCCAGTGTGCGGACCCCAGGGTACCGGTGAGCCCTGCGGTCGCCCGCCGGATGCCGGCACCGCTCGCGGCCAGGTCGCTGAGGATCCGCTCGTCGGCGGCGTTCTGCGGTTCACCGACGAGCACGAGGTCCGCGCGGCCGACCACCGCCGAGACTCCGCCGACATGGTCGAGGTCGAAGTGGGTGAGGACGAGCAGGTCGAGCCGGCGGATCGACAGCGCATCGAGACAGGCGGAGAGAGGCTCAGGCTCCGGCCCGGTGTCGATGAGCGCCACCGCTCCGGCGTTTCGAAGAATGATGGCGTCACCCTGCCCGACGTCGCAGGCGGCATGGCTCCAGTTCGCCGGCATCGACAGGGCGGGCGCGAGGCGTGCCCCGGCCAGGCTTCCCGCATAGGCGCCTCCCGCGACCAGGAGCACCCCGGCGCAGCACGCCGCCACCGTCCGCCGGCCGCTGAGGGTCGCCCGGACGGCGAGGATCAGAACCGCCGTCAGCCCGGCGAGCAGGAGCGCGCCCCCGCCGTCCGGCAGCCACGGCAGCCGGTTGATCGGGAGGCTGTGCACGGTGGTGGCGATCGCGCCGATCCATGTGGCCGGGATCCAGCCGAGCCAGAGCAGGGCGACCCCGACCGGGGGAAGAAGAGGAGCAAGGATGCACGCCGCGAGGCCGAGCAGGGTGGCGATCGGCGCAGCGGGAGCGGCGAGGAGATTGGCCGGCACGCCGAGCAGCGGAAGGGTCGGCGTGAGGAGAATCAGGACCGGCTGGCACGCCAGTTGTGCAGCAATCGGAAGAGCGAATGCGACGGCGAGCGGACGTGGCACCCACGCCGACAGGAGTCTGGTGAGCGGGCGGGTGAGGGTGAGCAGGCCCCCCGTCGCCAGTGCCGAGAGGACGAAGCCATAGCTGCGGGAGAGCCACGGGTCGGCAATCACGACGACGATGACGACGAGGCTGAGGACCGGCAGCCCTGCGGTGGGCCGGCCGGCACCGAGCGCGAGCAGCACGACCAACGCCATGAGCGCTGCGCGCACCACGCTCGGTTCGGGCGTGACGAGGACGACGAAGAGGCCGAGCCCGGCCAGGGCGCCGCCAATCCGCAAAGCTCGGGGGGCCCGCAGGGCGGCGAGGGTCGCCGTGACCACGGCAACGATGACCGCACAGTTGGCGCCGGATACCGCCGTGAGGTGGCTGAGCGAACTGCTCTTCATCGCCTGATCGAGGTCGGCGCTCACCGCTGTCGTTTCCCCGGTGGAGAGCCCGGGAAGCAGTTCGCCTCCGGCGCCAGGCAGCTCGGCGGCGCGATCCACCAGTCCGGCCCGCATGTCGTTCGCCCAGGCGAGGAACCCCGGCGGGGAGTTCGAGACCTCCGCCGGCTGTCTCGCGAACAGCAGGAACGCGGCGGCGTCGCCTGGCGGTGTCCGCTGTAGCGCCGCGTCCACCTCCAGCACCGATCCGATCGGAACGAGATCCTGCTGGGTCACGGTGGCGAAGAGGACGACCGGCACCGATACGAGCAGAGTCGAACCGCCGAGGTCCACCCGGGTCACGGTTCCCCGGATCCGCTGAGCTGTTTCCTCAGACGTCGACTTTGCCGCGGCCCCGCGGTCCCAGGCGGAGCGACTGCGGCTGTCGTCGAGAGCAGATTTCTCCCCCACGGTGAGCCGAACGGCCACCGAACGCCCGGCATCCGCAGCCTCGATCAGCGCAGCCGGAGTACGCGCCTCCACCCGGGCGGCGACCGCGGTGGCGGCGAGCGACGTCGCGAGCAGTGTCAGGGCGACGATTCCCCACCACGCGGATCGAGACGGCGGACCTGCCGTGCGCCTTCGCGGGCGGGTGACCGCGACGACTGCGGTTCCGATGGTCGCGAGAAATCCCGCACCGGCGACGAGCCAGGCAGCATCCGGGATACCGACGACGAAAGCTGCGGTGATCCAGGCCGCGACAGCGGGCGGCAACAGACGATGCGCCGGTGTCATACGGTCACCAGGTCCTTCAGGGACTCGAAGGTCTTGTCGCCGATGCCCGGCACGTTCAGAAGGTCATCGACCGCGCCGAAGCGGCCGTTGGTCTCGCGCCACGCGATGATGCGCTCCGCAGTGGCCGGGCCGATGCGCGGCAGCGTCTCGAGTTCGGAGCTCGAGGCGGTGTTGAGATTCACTTTGGCGCTGGGGTCGGATGCCGTGGGTCCGGCTACCGGCGGCGCCGCACCCTGCACCGGCACCAGGATCTGCTCACCGTCACTGAGGAATCGGGCGAGGTTCACTGCCTGCTGATCAGCGGCCGGGGCGAACCCGCCGGCCGCTGCGATCGCATCGACCACTCGGTCGCCGTCGCGGAACTGGTACACGCCCGGGCTGCCGACAGCACCGAGGATGTGGACGTACAGCGCCCCGCCAGCCGCCTCCTCGACCCTTGCGCTGGCCTCGGGAGGCAGGGGCCGGGCCTGCCCGCTCGCCCCGAGCAGGCTGACGACGACCGCGGTGACGAGCCCGCCGAGAAGCAGCACGAGCAGGGCACCGACACCGACCCGGACGCCCGTCGGGCGACGGGTCGCGAGGGTCAGGGGAAGGACGGATGCCGCTCCCGGCGACCGCGCGGAAACGTGCCTGGCCATGTGGTCCAGTCAAGCCCGCACGTCGTCGACGGGCAGGGCCGCTGGCGAGACGGTGGAGAACCAGTTGCCCGCCCGCACTGGTGCAGGGACGGGCAGGCGGGACCTACGGCTTGGTCGCGATGCTCACGATCTTCGGCGCACGGACGACGACGTTCACGATGGTCCGGTCGCCGACAGCACGCTGAACTGCTGCTGACGAACGCGCGAGCGACTCCAGCTCGTCGGAGGATACCTTCGGCGACACCTCGAGGCGGTCGCGGACCTTGCCGTCGACCTGCACGACACAGGTGACCGATTCCTCGACGAGGAGGGTCGGGTCGGCCTTCCGCCAGGTGACATGAGAGACGGTGGGCTCATAGCCGAGCATCTCCCACATGTCCTCGGACGTGTACGGGGCGAACAGGTTAAGCGCAACAGCGGTCACCTCCGCGGCTTCGCGCACCGCGGCATCCGCGGGCCCGGCGCCGGTGTCGATGGCTTTCCTCGTCGCGTTGACGAGCTCCATCAGGCGGGCGATGACGACGTTGAATTTGAACGACTCGACGAGTCCGGGCGCGTCGGCGAGGAAGCGGTGAGTGACGCGGCGAAGAGCAGGGTCGCCGCTCTTCCAGAGCGCATCGGGCGCGCTCGTCACGTCGTGGGCGACGCGCCAGGCCCGGGCGAGGAATTTCGCTGATCCGGCCGGGGAGACGTCCGCCCAGTCGATGTCGTCTTCCGGCGGACCGGCGAAGACGAGTGTCACGCGGAGGGCATCCGCACCGTACTGTTCGAGTTCGCTGGCGAACTCGACGAGGTTGCCGCGGCTCTTCGACATTTTGGCGCCGTCCATGAGCACCATGCCCTGATTGAGCAGGGAGGAGAACGGTTCGGTGAAGCCCAGGTAGTCGAGGTCGTAGAGGACTTTGGTGATGAAGCGCGAGTACAGCAGGTGAAGGATGGCGTGCTCGACGCCCCCGACGTACTGGTCAACGGGAGCCCACTTGTCGGCCTGGGCGGGATCGAAAGCGACAGTGTCGGAGTTCGGGTTGAGGTAGCGCAGGTAGTACCAGGAACTGTCGACGAACGTGTCCATGGTGTCGGAGTCACGCTTGGCGGGCGCACCGCAGCGGGGGCAGGACACGTTGATCCACGCCTCAGCGGCACCGAGCGGGCTCGTTCCCTTCGGCCGGAGGTCGAGGCCGTCAGCCGGGGGAAGTTCGACCGGGAGCTGATCCTCCGGCACGGGAACTTCACCACAGGCGTCACAGTGGATGATCGGGATCGGCGGGCCCCAGTACCGCTGGCGAGAGATCAGCCAGTCACGCAGGCGGTAGTTCTTTGCGGTGGAGCCGAGGCCGGATGCCGTCAGGGCGTCGGTGATCTTCGCGATCGCCGTGTTCTTGCTCAGTCCGTTGAACGGTCCGGAGTTGATCAGCCGGCCGGGGCCGGCAAGGGCCTCGCCGGTGATCTTCGGGTCCGTCGGCGGCACGTCTTCGTGCAGTTCGCCGTCGGGAAGGACGGGGATCATCCCGGTGACGGGCTGGCTGGTGTCGACGACGACGCGGACGGGCAGGTCGAATGCACGGGCAAAGTCGAGGTCGCGCTGGTCATGTGCGGGAACGGCCATGATCGCGCCGTGGCCATAGTCGGCGAGCACGTAGTCGGAGGCCCAGATCGGCAGGCGTTCGCCGTTGAGCGGGTTGGTCGCGTAGCGCTCGAGGAAGACCCCGGTCTTCTCCCGTTCGGTGCTCAGCCGCTCGATGTCCGTCTCGCCCTTGACCCGGTCGAGGTATTCCGTGAAGGCAGCCTTGGTCGCGTCGGGCGCGTCGGCGACGAGCTCAGCGGCGAGGTCTGAGTCTGCGGCAACGACCATGAAGGTCACGCCGTAGAGCGTGTCGGGTCGGGTTGTGTACACCGGGACAGGCTCGGCCTTGCCCTCGATGACGAAGTTGACGTCGGCGCCGGTCGAGCGGCCCACCCAGTTGCGCTGCATGCTCAGAACCTTCGACGGCCACGCGCCCTCGAGTTGCTTGAGGTCGTCGATGAGGCGGTCGGCGTAGTCCGTGATGCGGAAATACCACTGGTTCAGCTTCTTCTTGGTGACGAGATTGCCGCAACGCTCGCAGTGGCCGTCGACGACCTGCTCGTTCGCGAGGACGGTCTGGTCGAACGGGCACCAGTTGACCGCGCTGTCCTTGCGGTAAGCCAGGCCCTTCTTGTACAGCTCGAGGAAGAGCCACTGCGTCCACCGGTAGTACTCGGGATCCGACGTGTGAATCTCCCGGTCCCAGTCGAACGACGGCGCATAGGTGCGAAAGCTCGACTTCTGCTGCGCGATGTTGTCGTAGGTCCAGCCGCGAGGGTCGACTCCGCGTTTGATTGCCGCGTTCTCGGCGGGAAGGCCGAACGAGTCCCAGCCGATCGGATGCAGCACGTTGAAGCCCTGCTGGCGCCAGTACCGCGCGACGACGTCGCCGAGGCCGAACGCTTCGGCGTGGCCCATGTGAAGGTCACCGGACGGGTAGGGGAACATGTCGAGCACGTACTTGCGCGGGCGCTTGTCGGTCTCGTCGTCGGTCGCGAAGGGCTTCATCCGGTCCCACACCGGAAGCCACTTCTCCTGGATGGCGGCGAAATCGTACTTCTGTCCGACCTGGGTCTGCTCGTCGTGTGACACGTAACTCTCATTCATCGGTGTGGGGACGACTGTTGGGTGCGTGGCTCTGCTCCTGAACCCGAGGTCCAGAGAACTAGCCTACTTCCTGTTCCGCCGCCCCCAGCGCGGCGAGAAGAGCCGCCGCTTTCACGTGTGTCTCCTCGATCTCCTCGCCCGCGACCGAGAGCGCGGTGATACCGCCGCCCGTTCCGACGGATGCCCCGTCGGCGTCGATCACGATACTGCGGATCACCATGGCGAGATCAACGGCGCCATCTGCCCCGAGATAACCGAATGCCCCCGAGTAAATGCCGCGTGATCCCGCCTCCAGCCGGTCGAGGATCGTCATGGCGGAGATCTTCGGAGCCCCGGTCATCGAACCTGCGGGGAAGGCAGACTCGACGGCGTCGATGGCGCTGACGCCGTCGGCGAGTCGCGCGGTCACCGTTGAGACCAGCTGATGCACCTGGGCATAGCTCTCCACCGAGAGGAGCTGTGTCACTGCGACGCTGCCGGTGATGGCCACCCGGCCGAGGTCGTTGCGCATGAGGTCGACGATCATCAGGTTCTCGGCCCGCTCCTTGTCGCTGCCGAGGAGTTCGGACTCCAGTTGCGCGTCGTGTTCGGGGGTGGTTCCGCGTGGTCGGGTGCCCTTGATCGGGCGGGTCGTCACGGTGCCATCCGGCGTGACGCGGAGGAATTGCTCGGGTGACGAACTGACGAGGGCGGTTCCGTCGATCACGATCAGCCCGCCGTGGTGGCTCGGGCTGGCATGCCGCAGCCGCCGGTACACGTCGAGGGGGTCGAAGTGCCCGTCGACGCGCACCTCGTTGGTCAGGCATAACTGGTACGCGTTGCCGCGACGAATTTCCGCCTGGGCCTCGGCGATGAGTGCGGCGTAGGTCGGTGCCGGGTGCCTCCAGCGCGCCGAGTGGAATTCGGTCAGCGCGGGCGGTGCGACGGGCGTCTGGTCGGGAAGGCCGGCCAGCCAGTCGAAGGACGACGTTGTCGCTCCAGCGTCACGTCGTTCGACAGCGGTGACAGTACGTGCAGCGTGGTCGAAGACGAGCATCCGGGCTGGACGGAGGAATGCAGCATCCGGGTAGCGCGACGGATGAGCCGGGGTCCGGTTGGTGTGTGCTCCGGCTTCGTATCCGATCCAGCCCACCCACCCGGCGGTGAACTCCCCCGCCGGCGCCAGGGTCCCCGCCGTATCCGTCCGTTCGGCGGCAAGCTCGGCGCGAAGGGCGTCGAAGATGGTGGAGTGAGTGGTCTGCGTGGCGTCGCGTGAGGTGGCAATCCTCGTCGACCGCGTGACAGTGCCTTCGATAACGGAAGCAGTGAGGAGTTCGGCGCCGTCCCCCAGATAGCTGAATCCGGTGGAGGCGTGGACGCCACTGTCGAGCCAGAACGCTCGCGGCGATGAGGCGAAGACTGCGAGGTAGGCGATTTCCGGGTCGACCCAGCTGCTCAGTTCTCGCGACCTCAGGCTGGATTCCACGCCCTCAACCTTAGATTGTGCGGACAGCCGTTGAGATTTGCGCAGACCGTCGGTGATCCGTCGATATGTCGGTTCATGGTCGTGAGTCGATATGTCGCTTCATGGTCCTGATCCGAGAAACGGTCTTGGATCGGGTTCCCGGGCCAGCACCGGAGATACCGGCACCGGAGATTGTTTTGGTCCGGAAGGTGTGCTGGTTGAGCGATCCGGCGGCGTAGTGCATGCCTTAATCGGAGGCTGCGGCCGCTGGCGGCCCGGGTGGAGGCTGACCGGGTGGAGGCTGACCGGGTGGCGGCTGGCCGGGTGGCGGCTGGCCGGGTGGCGGCTGGCCGGGTGACGGCTGGCCGGGTGGCTGCTGGCCGGGTGGAGGCTGAGCGGGTTCGGATGGTGGTCGGCCGGGTGACGTCGGACCGGGCTCGGGTGACATCGGCTTGCCCGGCGACGGCGGACCGGGTTCCGGTGGCATTGGGCCCAGTTCAGCTGGCAGCGGGCGGGCCATCGGCACGTCTGGTGACAACTGACCGGGCTGGGGCGGCGAGAGCTCGGCTGGCCCGCCCGGCGGCCCTTGATCGGTTCCCGCATCCGAGGTGACCTCGGAGTCAGCGGTGTTTGCCGTGCCCGCGGCAGCTGCCCCGTTCCCGGGTTCTGCACCATTCGCGGCGGCGGCGGCGCGGCGTCGGGCGCGGTCGAGGGGGGATTTGCTGCGTAGCGGGATCGGTTTCTGGTCCGGGTCGACGGTCGGCGGTGGCACGGCGAAGTAGGTGGTGCCGTCGCGGATGATTTTCCAGCCGTTGTTGTGGATCAGCATGTGGCATCGCCGGCACATCAGGATCCCGTCGGCGAGGTCGGTTTTGCCGTCGTCGGCGACCCATTCGTCGATGTGGTGCGCTTCGGTGTAGGACGGTGGTCGGTCGCAGTCGAGGAATCCGCAGCCGCCGTCGCGGATGGCCAGGGCGATGCGTTGTTTCGTGGTGAAGCAGCGTTGTTCCCGGCCGACGTCCAGCGGGGTGCCGGCCTGATCGACGGTGACCACGGTGATGCCGCTGATGCAGATCTGCCGGTCGATGAAACTGCCGGGGACGGCGTCCCCGGTCTCCTCGAAGTAGCCGTTCCCGGTCGCCGTGGTGGTTCCGGTGGTGGTTCCGGTGGTGGTTCTGGTGTCGGTCGATGCGGGTGCGGTACTGCTGGGCAGGTTGTCTTTGGTGACGATCACCCGGACGCCGGGCTGGCGGGAACCGAAGGCGAGGGTTCTGTCGGCTTCGGAACCGGCTTTGAGCAGGTCGATCATCAGGTCGAACACGATCTGGTCGTTGCTGCGGCTGTCGGTGCGCAGTTTCTCCGCCCTCGCGGCTTCGTCCGGGTCGACGAACCGGGGCCCGCCGCGGCGCGGGCGCATCGCGGAACCGACGATCGCGTCGACCCAGGCGGCGGACTCCTCATCGAACTGCACCCACGCCGTCCGGGCGCCCTCCCGGGTGCGGCTGAACCGCCAACTCCGGTTCTCGTAACGCTGGTCCCAGCGGATCTGCACCCCGGCCGGGTCGATCTCGTCGCGCAACTGCCGGGCCCGCCGGCCCAGCTCGTCGGCGTTCACCCCGGCCGCGTCCGTGACGATCTCCACCGCCGCGGCCCGTAACGTCTCAGCGTCGACCCGGTCGTTCGGCTCGCCCAGGACACGCATCACGATCGTCACCGCCTCGGTCCGCAGAACCCCGTCCCGGACGGCCCGGGTCAACGGTTCATGCCACGGCAGCACCGGCCGGACCGGCGGCAACGATGGCTCCGTACCGGGTTCGGCACCGGGTTCTGCACCGGGTTCTGCACCGGGTTCGGCACCGGGGTCGGCACCGGGGTCTGTACTGGGGTCTGTTCCGGTGTCGGTCTCGAACAGTGCAGCACCAGCCGGGCCTGTGCCCGGGCCGGTGGGGTACCCGGCAGCGGCGGCGGTGGCGGCATCCGCCTCACCCATCGCCCCGCCGAGCTTCACCTGACGGAACGCCTCACCCCGGGTCGACCCGGTCAGCCGCTGCATCATGTCGACCGCGGTCCCATCGCCGGTGGACTGCGCCAACCCGGCATAACCCAGCGCCCGCTCGGACCGTTTCGCGATCACACCGGCACCGGCGGCGAGGATCGCGTCGAACTCCGACCGGGCCCGCGCCGCCTCCGTCAGCAGCGCCTGCACCTCACCGTTGTCGGCCCGGTCGATCAGCACCGTCAACGGCACCGCGCCTGCCGAACCCGACACCGCAGATCCGGACACCGCAGTTCCCGACACCGCAGTTCCCGACACCGCAGCACCGGTTAACGAAGAACCGGTACCGCGGAACTCCGCGATACCGGCCGACGAAGCGCCCAGAGAACCGGGCGCCGCCTGGAGCTCCTCGGCGACCCTGCCCTCGAACACGGCCAACCGATCGGACACACGCAGTGCGACCTCACGGACCTGCTCGGACATCTTCGCCATGCCCCCATTCTACCCAACACCCACCGACATTCGCAGATATGTTCGATACAACTGTGGATAACTCAAGCAGGGCAATCTGGGTCTCAACCGAATTTTCACTTAGGTAAGGCTTACCTATAGAGTTTCAATCATGCTCGGTCTCGACCTCACCCTCTCGTACAACGGCTCCCCCGTTGTCCACGGTGCGACCCTTGCCCTCGAGCCCGGGCGGATCACCGCACTCGTCGGGCCGAACGGCAGCGGAAAGTCCACCCTGCTCCGGGCATTCGCACGGCTGCACCCGATCGACGCCGGCGGTCTGTTCCTCGGTCCACGCGATCCGGAATCCGCTCAAGCAGTCACCGCCGAGTCAGGCGCGGATGCCAGCGCTATCGGCAAGCGGGAATTCGCCCGCCGTGTCACGCTCCTGGCTCAGAGCCGGCCGACGCCCACCGGCCTGAGTGTGCGTGAGGTCGTCGAATTCGGCCGCCACCCGCACCGCGGTCGCTGGGCTCGCGCCGATGAGAAGGGTACAGCGATCGTGGACCGGGCGATGACGCTGACCGGGATCGACACGCTCGCTGACCGACCGGTCGACCGGCTCTCCGGCGGCCAACTCCAGCGTGTCTGGCTTGCCGGATGCCTCGCCCAGGACACCGATGTCCTGCTTCTGGACGAACCGACCACGTACCTCGATCTCCGCTACCAGGTGGAATTGCTCGACCTCATCCAGGATCTGGCGGCCGTTCACGGCGTCACGATCGGCGTCGTGCTTCACGACCTGGATCAGGCGGCGGCGATCGCGGACACCGTCGTTCTGCTCGAGGCAGGCCGTGTGCGCGCCGCGGGCACGCCTCTCGAGGTGTTCGACACCGAGCTTCTCAGTTCCGTCTACGGCATCCGCGTTGACGTCCACGTCGACGCCCGAACCGGGCGAATCCGCACCAATGCCCGAAGCCGGCACGAGCCAGCACCGCTGCCAGCCGTCTCACCGACGACCCTCCGCGCCCCCATTCCCGCCTGACCGCCCGGTCGTCGTCCCGCCCGCTGCAACGCGCCAACACTCACGAAGGAAACCCATGACCTCGCGCCCAATCGCACTCGTCGCTGCCGCGGCTGCCACAGCCTTGCTCCTCTCCGGCTGCGGAACGACCGAAGCCCCGGCCAGCTCGGAAGAGACCACAGACGGAATCACAATCACCGATGACCGCGGCGAGAAGATCTCCCTCAGCTCACCGGCGACCGACGTTGTCGCTCTCGAGTGGAACACGGCCGAGAATCTCGTCGCCCTCGGAGTCATGCCGGTCGGCGTCGCCGATGTCGAGGGCTACGGCACCTGGGTGAAGGCGGAGAACCTCGACGAATCCGTGACGGATGTCGGCATGCGCGGCGAACCCAGCATCGATTCCATCGCGGGGCTGGCGCCGGATCTCGTCGTCACGACCTCGGATCTTTCCGAGAGCGCGATCGCCCAGATCGAGGAGTTCGCTCCCGTGCTCGTTGTGCGCGGGGCGGATGCCTCGAACCCGATCGGCCAGATGGAAAAGAACCTGACCAACATCGCGGTCGCCACAGGCACGGAGGACAAGGCTGAGGAGCTCCTCGCAGCGTTCGACGCCAAGGTCGAAGAGGGAGCCACGGCTCTTGCCGATGCCGGCGTCAGCGGGAGCGAGTTCGTCATGTCCGACTCCTGGGCGACTGGCGGCCAGGTCTCGGTCCGTCCATTTGCGAAAGGCGCCCTCCTCGCAGCGGTGACCGAAGAACTTGGCCTCGTCAACGCGTGGACCGGTGAGGGAGACAAGGACTACGGCCTTGGCTCGACCGACGTCGAAGGCCTGACCTCGCTCGGCGACGTGCACTTCTTCTACATCGCCGGCGGCGGGGTCGACGCTTACGCCGAAGAGCTCGCCGACAACGCGGTCTGGACCTCGCTGCCCTTTGTGCAGAACGGCAACGTGCATCGCCTGGCCGACGGCATCTGGATGTTCGGCGGCCCCTCGTCCATGAACGACTACATCGACGCGGTCGTTGCAGCCGTCACTGAGTAGCCCTCCTGCATCCGTCCGGCGTTCCACGGCGCCGGACGGAGCGGGAGTCCGGCGACTCCGACTCGGCGTCCTCTTCGTCACTGGGCTCGTTCTCGCGGCGGTCCTTTCCGCCGTGCACCTGACCCAGGGCACGGCCGGAGTAGATGGCTCCGACCTCATCGCATTCCTCACCGGGTCCGGTGACGAACAGTCCGGTGCGGTGCTCGTGTCCTCACGGATGCCCCGGCTGCTCGCCGGCCTTCTCGTCGGCGTCGCGCTCGGTGTGGCCGGCGCCGTGATGCAGACCGTCGCCCGGAACGTGCTGGCCTCCCCCGACACCCTCGCTGTGAACGCCGGCGCATACCTGGCGATCGTCGTCGCGGCGGCCTTCGGTGTCACCTTTCCCCTGCTCGCGCAGGGGCTCGTCGCCTTCGTGGGTGGCCTCGCGGCGGCCGCGCTCGTGCTCGGCCTGTCAGCAGGGGGCGGCAGCGGAACCGTCCGGCTGGTTCTCGCCGGTTCCGCGATCGCCCTCGCCCTCACCGCCCTCACCACCGTGCTGATCCTCCTCTTCACCGAGGAGACAACCGGAATGTATGCGTGGAGCGCCGGGTCCCTGGCCCAGACGGGCCTGGACGGGGTGTCCCGTTTCGGACCGGTCGTCGCGGCCGTCGTGGTTGCCCTGCTTCTCCTCGCCCCCAAACTCGACCTTCTTCTGCTCGGTGAGGATGCGGCATCCGTTCTGGGTTTGCGCGTTCGCGGCACGCAACTGGCGGCGATACTCCTCGCCGTCCTCCTCTCCGCGGCATCCGTCACCATCGCAGGCCCCATCGGCTTCGTCGGCCTTGCGGCACCCGCACTCGTCCGCCTGCTCGCGACCCGCGCTCCAGGCTTGCAGCGGCACCGGATGCTGCTCCCCGCGTCAGCGCTGATGGGTGTGATCGTCGTGCTCGGTGCGGATGTCCTGCTGCGGATGCTGTTCGGCGGCCAGGCCGGCGTCGACGTGCCGACCGGTGTGGTCACCACCCTGTTCGGAGCCGTCTTTCTCGTGATCCTGGCCCGCCGGATCAGCGGCGCGGTCGACCAGCCCCCAGGTGGGACCCAGGGCCGCCCGACGTCGACACACACGCGGCGGATGATTCTCGTCGCCCTCGCGGTCGCGCTCGTCACACTGTCGGCACTGTCGCTGATGTTCGGCGACACCAAACTCCTCGGGGGCGACCTCCTCAACTGGGTCACCGGCCAGTCCGGCCCCCTCGTCAGCTTCGTGATGGACACCCGCCTTCCTCGCGTGCTGGCAGCCGTGCTCGCCGGAGCAGCGCTGGCGCTGTCGGGCACGATCGTCCAGGCCGTCGCCCGGAACCCCCTGGCCGAACCGGGCATCCTCGGCGTCACGGGAGGCGCCGGACTCGGCGCCGTCGTCGTCATCACCCTCGCGCCGGTCGCGAGTTTCTGGCTCGTCACCGTCGGAGGACTGACCGGCGCGGCACTCGCCTCTGCGCTTGTCTTCGGGCTTGCGGCATCCGGTGGTCTCAACAGCCAGCGGCTGATCCTGATCGGAATCGGCGTGTCAGCGGCCGCCGCTGCTCTCGTCAGCATGCTCATCATCTCAACAGACCCCTACAACGGCGCCAAAGCGCTGACCTGGCTCTCCGGCTCGACCTATGGCCGGACGCTCCCGCAGCTCGTGCCGCTCGCCGTCGCGCTGGTCGTCGCGATCCCTGTGCTCGGAGCCGTCCACCGGGAACTCGACATCCTCGCGCACGACGATGACACCCCACGACTTCTGGGTATCCGGCTCGGCAGGACTCGCCTGCTCCTGCTTTCAGTCGGCGTCGTTCTCGCCGCTGCGGCGGTCGCTGCCGTCGGCGTGATCGGTTTCGTCGGCCTCGTCGCCCCGCACGCTGCGCGCGCGCTGGTCGGTGGACGCCATCACCTCGTTCTGCCTACCGCTGCGCTCCTCGGGGCTCTGCTCGTCTGCGTCGCCGACACGCTCGGGCGTACCGTCATCGCGCCGGCTCAGCTTCCGGCCGGCCTGCTGACCGCGCTCGTGGGCGCACCCTACTTCGTCTGGCTGCTCTGGCGGTCTCGCCGATCGAGCTGACCGAAGGTCGTCGTCCAGACTGGGCTCGTACACTGCGAGCATGACGATCGGGACGAGACTGACGGATGCCGGAATGCGCGCGATGAACGCCGTGCATCGGGCTCTCCTCGCCGTCTCGGGCGGCCGCCTCGGCCGGCGTGCAGGTCGCATGCTCGTGGTCGAACTGCATACGACCGGTCGCTCGTCAGGCCGTCGGCGTTCGACGATGCTCACCGCCCCGATCCACCGGAACGGCCGGTACGTCCTCGTCGCCTCGAAAGGCGGAGACGACCGCAATCCCGAGTGGTACGCCAACCTTCGTGCGCACCCCGACGTTGAGCTCACCGTCGACGACGTGACACGGAAATTCACCGCACGCACGGCATCCGACGAGGAGAAAGCGGACCTGTGGCCCGAGATCGTGCGTGCGTACCCCGGCTACGAACGGTACCGCCGCCGGACCGGCCGCAACATCCCGGTGATCATCTGCGAGGAACAGACCACCGGAGCCTGACCAGGATGGCCACCGCGATCACGCTGGGAGCGAGCCGGCCTCCACGAGAATGCCGTCAATCACCGAAACGCGACGGTCGACGAGGCCCGCGGGGATGTCCCCGTGCGAGATGAGCACGACCGTGTGGTCGGAGCTGGCCCGGAGGAGATCCTCCAGCAACGCTTCAGCAAGATCGGCTTCGACGTTCGCGGTCGGTTCGTCGAAGACGATCACGGGGAAGTCGCGAAGCAGGGCCCGGGCCAGCGCGATCCGCTGGGCCTGGCCTCCGGAGACGAGCGATCCGCGCTCCCCCACCCGCGCATCGAGGCCGCCCCGGTCCGCGACCCAGCGGCCCAGGCCGACCCTGTCGAGCACATCGAGGAGATCCGCGTCCGTGGCTGTTTCCCTCGCGAACAGGAGGTTCTGGCGAACGCTCTCATCGAAAAGGTAGGGAATCTGCTCGCACAGTCCGACGACGCCGCGGACGGTCTCGACGGGGAGTTCCCGAACATCCTGCCCGAACAGGCGATAGCTTCCCGAGTACTCGAGAAAGCGAACGAGCACGTGGGCGAGCGTGGTCTTCCCAGCCCCGCTGGCGCCCTCGATGAGCACCCGCTCGCCGCGCCGCACCGAGAAGGACGGAACGCTCAGCGCCGGCACTGTCGCGCCGGGCCAGCGGGCGGCCACAGCACTGAGGTCGATGGCAGGCGCCGCCGGGTCCGGCATCCGCTCGCTGGAACCACCACGGCACGCGATCTCGGTCGGCGCCTCGTTCGGTGCGACCCGGGCGATGCGCTGGGCGCTTGACCGCACCTGGCGCCACGCGCTGACCGCGAGCGGAACGGATGCGACCACCTCGAAAACCGCGAGGGGCACGAGAACGATCACCGCGAGTCCGGGACCGCTGAGGCCTCCGCTCCCTGTCTCCGAGAGCGCGGGGATGCCGGCGACAAGCGACCACGCGACGGCCAGTCCTGAGAACAGGGACAGAGCCGCGGCAGCGATTCCCGCACCCAGTGACCGGGCGGTGAGCGCCCGGGTGAGATTCCGATCCGCGGCGGTCACCTTCTCGCGTCCGGCCTCCTCGGCGCCGTAGGCGATGAGAACATCGATGCTCCCGAGGTAGTCGAGCAACGCGTCGAGCAGTGCCGCGCGCTTCGGTGCGAGGGTGCGCTCAGCGGATGCCGCAACGCTGCCGGCGACGACAATCCCGATACCAAAAGCGGCCACGAGGGCTACCGCGAGGCCAACGGCAGCGGTCGGCGATAGGAGCGCGACCACCCAGACGGCGATTGCTGCGACGCCGACCGATGTGAGCAGCGGCTGGACGACGCGCAACGGCAGGTTCTGCAATTCGTCGACATCCGAGACGAGCGACGACAGGAGTGAACCGCGGCGGGTGCGACCGAGGCCGTCCGGCGCGAGCGGGATCAACCGCTTCAACAGGTCGACACGGACCGTTTCGAGCTGACGGAACGCCGCGTCGTGGCTGGCGAGGCGTTCCAGATAGCGGAAGAAGGCCCGTCCGAGCGCGAACGCCCGAACGCCGACGACGGCCATCGACAGGTAGAGAATTGGGGGCTGTTCGGCCGCCCGGGTGATCAGGAAGGCGCTCGTGGCGAGGAGCGCGACCGTCGAGAGCGCGGCGAGAACGCCGAAGACAACGCCCCAGACCCATCCCGCGGTGCGCGGTTGCGCGGTGGAGAGGATGGAACGGACCTCGCGCGCATTCACGCCACCGGGCCGCACGTGGGCCCTCATGGTGCACCCGCCAGGACGCGTGGTTCAACGGTGAGAACGGCATCCGCCCGCTCGATCACGGCCCGCCGGTGGCTGACGACGACAACAGCGATTCCGCTGTCAGCGAGTACGCGGAGCCCGTCGAGAAGCGCCGACTCGGTCCGGGTGTCCAGCGCCGAGCTCGGCTCGTCGAGCAGGACGACCGAGCAGCCGCGGTCGAGGCTTCGGTAAATGGCCCTGGCGATGCCCACTCGCTGCGCCTGCCCGCCGGAAAGACCGGCCCCTGCCACGCCGACCGCCAGCTCGGGCGAGATCTCGGGCGCAGCTGCCAGATCCAGCGCAGACCGCACCCGCTCGGGATCCATCTCGGCACCCAGCGCGACGTTGTCCGCGACGGAGCCGACGACGAGCGAAGGCCGCTGGCCGGTCCAGGCCAGCCACGGGCGTTCGTGTGCCGACGACAGGATGGTCGTACCGTCGAGCGCGATGGTCCCCGTGTGCGGCGCGAA
Source organism: Mycetocola sp. 2940 (assembly GCF_040548835.1). NCBI lineage: Bacteria > Bacillati > Actinomycetota > Actinomycetes > Micrococcales > Microbacteriaceae > Mycetocola > Mycetocola sp. 2940. Next base: position 34,519 of record NZ_JBEPSK010000016.1, on the reverse strand, counting down.
TCCGAGGATGGCGCCGAGAAGGCTCGACTTGCCCGCGCCGCTCGCCCCGACGATGACCGTCACGGTGCCGATGGGGAATTCCCCCGAAACGGGGGCGAGCACCGGCCCGTTGCCGTAGTCGACGGAGACAGCCGTCAGGGTGAGGGTGCCGGATGCTGCGTCCGCCTGGGCGGCCAGCGCCGCGGCATCCGCCGGGCGCTCCTTCGCGAGATCGAGGACCTCGAAGGCGTCCTCGGCGGCAGCGACACCCTCGGCCGCCGCGTGGAAGTTCGTGCCGACCTGGCGCAGCGGGAGGAAGGCTTCAGGGGCGAGGAGCAGAACGAAGAGCCCGACCGAGAGCCCCATCGATCCGTCCACGAGCCGCAGGCCGATCGACACGGCGACGAGCGCGACCGAGAGACTCGCGGCGAGTTCGAGGGCGAAGCTCGAGAGGAACGACACCCGGAGGACGCGCATCGTCTGGGTCCGGTAGTCCCGCGTGATCGACCGCATCCGGTCGACCTGGCGCCGTTCCCGTCCGAAGATCTTGAGGGTCGCAAGGCCGCCGAGCGTGTCGACGAAGCCTGAGGAGAGGTCGCCGAGGATGGTCCACTGGCGTCGTTGCACTGACTGGGTGGCCAGGCCGATGAGGATCATGAAAATCGGGATCAGCGGCAGCGTCACGAGGATGAAGGCCGCGGAGATCGGGTCATTCAGCAGGATGACCAGCACGATGACCGGCGTCACGATCACGGTGAGGATCAGCTGCGGCAGGTACTTCGAGAAGTAGTCGTCGAGCGCATCCATTCCCCGCCCGAGCAGCGTCGCGACCCGGGAGCTATTCTGTTCCGCCAGCCAGGCCGGCCCGAGACGCCGGACGGCGTCGAGGACCCCGAGACGCAGTTCGCTCTTGACCCTGGCGGCTCCTCGTGCGGCCACCAGCTCCTGGGCGTAGACGAGTACCGCGCGCACCAGGGCAACGACAACCAGTATCCCGACTTGCGGCAGAAGCTCACCGAGCGGACGGCCGTCGATTGCACCGGTAATGCACCCGGTGAGAAGCCACGCGAACGCGAGAATGCACGCTGTGGTGGCGACCCCGATGGCCGCCCCGCTGACGAGGAACCACCTCGCGCTCACCGCGTAGCGAAGAAGCCGGGGATCGAGAGGACGCACAGTCACAGGCTAATGCGCGGCGTCGACAGTCGAATCCACGCCAGGCTCGGAGCTGCCGTCGATGTGAGCGCGGGTCACCCGTTTGCGGAACACCCAGTAGGTCCAGCCCTGGTAGGCGAGGATCAGGGGCAGGGCGATCAGTGCTGTCCAGCTCATCACCTGCAGCGTGTACGGGCTCGACGATGCATTGGCGATGGTGAGGCTGTTCGCCGGGTCGTTACTGGCGGGCATGACGTTCGGGAACAGTGCGGCGAAGAGTGCGAGCACCGCGAAGGCGATGGTAGCGGCCATCAGGCCGAACGCGAATCCCTCCCTTCCCCGGATGTTCGCGAGGACCGCCGCGATGAGAGTGACGGCCGCCGCAATCGCGAGAAGCAGAGCCGGAAGCGAGCCGAAGTCGACGACCGTCCAGACGAGGAACGCCGCAGCGACGCCGATCGTCAGCACGCCGGCGCGGGTGGCGAGCGCTCGCGACCGGACCCGGATCTGGCCCTCGGTCTTCAGGGCGAGGAAGAAGGCTCCGTGGGTGAAGAACAGCAGGAGTGTGGTGAGTCCGCCGAGCAGCGCGTACGGATTGAGCAGGTCGAACACGGTGCCGGTGTAGTCGTGGTTGGCGTCGAGCGCCACGCCCCGCACGATATTCGCGAAGGCGACTCCCCAGAGGAAGGCGGGAACCGCTGACCCCCACACGATCATTCGGTCAAATCTGCGCTTCCAGGACAATTCCGGTCGCTGGTGGCGGTACTCGAATGACACCCCGCGCAGGATGAGCGCGAGAAGAATGATCAACAACGGGAGGTAGAAGCCGCTGAACAGGGTCGCGTACCACTCCGGGAACGCGGCGAACAAGGACGCACCCGCGACGATCAGCCAGGTTTCGTTGAGGTCCCAGATCGGCCCGATGGCGTTGATGACCACGCGCCGGTCGGTGTCGTCCTTCGACACGAAGGGCATGCTCATGCCGACGCCGAAGTCGAAACCGTCGAGGACGAAGTACCCGACGAAGAAGAAGGCGATGATACCGAACCAGAGAACTCCAAGATCCATGATGTCCTCCTAGTAGACCGTCGTGTGGACGAGGGGTTTGCCGGTCTCCGCGTCCGGTTCGGCTGGAAGGGCAGGGCCCTTCTTGGCAGCCTTCTTGATCAGCCCGAATTCGACGACGGCGAGTGAACCGTAAACGAGAGTGAAGAGGGTGAGGGAGATGAGGACCTCGAGGCCGGTCACCCCGGGCGAGACTCCGTGTTCGGTTTTCAGGAGCCCGAACACCAGCCAGGGCTGTCGGCCCATCTCGGTGAACACCCACCCGACGATCATCGCTCCGAGCGAGAGCGGGAACGACCAGATCGCGGCCTTCCAGACCCACTTGTTCGTCGGCATCCGACCCTTGCGGGTGAGCCACAGCCCGACCATCGCGACGAAAATGTGCAGGATGCCCAGGCCGATCATCCAGCGGAACGACCAGTAGGTGACCCAGATGATAGGCGTGTAATCGCCAGGGCCGTACAGGGTGACGTACTGCGCCTGCAGGTTGTTGATTCCCTCAACGGTGCCATCGAAGGTATGGGTGGAGAGGAACGACAAGAGGTACGGGATACGGATCGAGAAGAGTTCGTGCACGCCGTCCGGGGTTCCGAGGGTGAAGATCGAGAACGACGCCGCGGCGCCTGTCGACGTTTCGTACATCGCCTCGGCGGCGGCCATCTTCATCGGCTGTGACGCGACCATCGCGAGGCTGAGCTGGTCGCCGGCAAGGGTGGTGAGGGCACCGGAGATCACCATTGCCCACAGGCCGAACGTCAACGCCGGGCGCATGGTCTCGAGGTGCTGGTTCCGCGAGAGGTGCCACGCTGCGACGGTGATGATGAGTCCGGCCGACACCATGAAGCAGGCGAAGATCGTGTGCGGGAACGCAGCAAGGGCGACCGGGTTGGTGAGGAGCTCCCAGATGCTGGTGAGCTCGGCGCGCCCTTTCTCCTCGTTGATCCGAAACGCGACAGGATTTTGCATGAAGGCGTTCGCCGCGATGATGAAATAGGCCGAAAGGGTGCTTGCGACGGCGACGATCCAGATGGTCGCGAGGTGCAGCCTGGCCGGCAGCTTGTCCCAGCCGAAGATCCACAATCCGATGAAAGTCGCCTCGAGGAAGAAGGCCAGCAGGCCTTCGAAGGCGAGCGGTGCTCCGAACACATCGCCAACGAAGCGCGAGTAATCGGACCAGTTCATGCCGAACTGGAACTCCTGGACGATGCCCGTGACGACACCCATGGCGAAGTTGATCAGGAAGATCTTGCCGAAGAAGTGCGTCAGCTGCAGGTAGTGGGCTTTGCCGGTGCGGTACCACGCCGTCTGGAAGATGGCGATGGTCAATGCCATCCCGATCGTGAGCGGGACGAACAGGAAGTGGTAGATCGTTGTCAGGCCGAACTGCCACCGTGACAGCAGCAGCGGATCCAGTAACTCGTTCACTTCACCTCCACGGCGCATTTCTACACCGCGTAGAAATCTTCTCCCCCAGTGTATGGGAGAAGTTCTACAACTCGTAGAACTAGTTCTACTTAGCGTAGAAACTTGTTCGATGACGAGGTATCGTTGAGGCATGGTAACACTGGGAGAACTCGAACGCGCGGTCATGGACGTGCTGTGGAATACCGAGACCGCACTGAGCGCCAACGATCTCCGTGACCGTCTGCACGCGAGCGTCAGCGACGGGGCGAGGGACGTCGCCGTCACCACCGTTCTCACTGTCCTCTCCCGCCTCGAGGCCAAGAAATTCGTCTCGCGCGACAGGTCGATGCGCCCGCACCTGTACCGCTCGGTGACAACCCGGGCGGAGCACACCGCCGGGCTCATGCACGAGGTGCTCGGCACGGCGCCCGACCGCGAGGCTGCCCTCGCACGATTCATCGGAGCGGTCTCCCCCGCCGAAGCCGAGACCCTCCGCGAACTCCTCGGCGCCTCATCACGGAATGCCCGGTAGAGCCGACAGTAAACTCCGAGCGTGATGTTCTTCACCTCAGTGGTGCTCCTGTGCCTCGCCGTTCTGCTTGCGTGGCCCGTGCCGCTCCTCCTCGCCCACGCGCAGTGGCCGAGCCGCGCACCCGGGACAGCCCTCGTCCTCTGGCAGGCCATCGCGCTTGCCGGCGGACTCTCGATGATCGGCGCGTTCGTGACCTACGGACTCATCCCCTTCGGACCGAACCTCTTGACTGCTCTAGCGGAACTCGTCCGCCACCTTTTCGAAGGAACCCTGCCAGAGTCGGCCAACCTCGGCCACATCTTCGCTCTCTGTATCGCCGTGCTCTTCGCCGGCCACCTGCTCCTGAACCTTGTCCTGACTTTCGCCCGGACCGAACGGCAGCGAAGCCGGCACCTCTCCCTGATCAACCTGTTGAGCGCGCCCATGCCCGACCGCCCCGACACCCGGGTACTCGACCATCCGGCACCCGTCGCGTATTGCCTCCCCGGCGTGACCCGGTCGGTCACGGTGCTGTCTGAGGGTCTCGTCTCGCTGCTCGACTCCGACCAGTTGCAGGCCGTCATCGCTCACGAACGGGCCCACCTCCGCCAGCAGCACCACCTCGTCCTCGTCGCTTTCAAGTCCTGGCACAGCGCCCTGCCATGGTTCCCGATCGCAAACCGGGCCGAGACTGCCGTGGGCCTGCTCGTGGAGATGCTCGCTGACGATCAGGCCCGCCGTGTCGTCGACGACAACACTCTCGCGACGGCGATCGTGCTGGTCGCGTCCGAAGGCGCCGATCGACCGGACGGTTCGACGCTCGAGCACCTCCACACAGGAGACACCGATGCCTTCGTCGGCAGCCGGGTGCAACGGCTTCTCTCGCCGCGCCCTCCACTTTCCGTCGCCGCACGGATCGTGGTGCTTGTCGTCTCGTTCGCGCTGCTGCTCGTCCCTACCCTCCTTCTCGTCATCATCTGATTCCCCTAGGCTCAGTCGAATGAACGAGTTTCTGAGCTGGGTCCTTGACCTCGTTCAGAGCGTCGACCCGATCCTCCGCACCGCTCTGGCAGGTCTCGCCATCATGCTCGAGACATCCGTTCTGGTCGGTCTGGTCGTTCCGGGCGACACCGTCGTCATCGTGGCAAGCACAGGCGTTGAGAATCCGGCACAGTTCGTCTCGCTGATCGTCGTCGTGATCATCGGCGCGTTGATCGGCGAGAGCATCGGTTTCGCTCTCGGGCGATACTTCGGCCCGCGGATCCGCGATTCGAGGGTCGGCCGTCGGATCGGACCGCGGCATTGGCAGCAGGCCGAGAATTACCTCGACCGGCGCGGCGGAATCGCGGTCTTCATCTCCCGGTTCCTCCCGGTACTCCACTCGCTGATCCCTCTGACGGTGGGCATGAGCACGATGAGTTACCGCAGATTCATCAGCTGGACCGTGCCCGCCTGCGTGATTTGGGCGATCACGTACGTCTCGGTCGGCTCCGCAGCGGCCGGCACCTACCGCGAACTGGCCGATCAGCTCCACTACGCCGGCTACCTCTTCGTGGGCATCATCGCGGGGTCCCTTCTCCTGATCTTCGTGGTCAAGAGAGTGCTGCACCGCTCACAGGAACGGCACATGAAACACGTGAGCGAGGGCGACGCCCACAAGATTGACGACGAGTAGATCACTCCACGGGAATACCGGCATGCCAGACTGTGAGGATGCGAACTCGTCAGCAGCCCGGCCCAGGTGCGTCGAAAACAGCCCTCACCCTTCATCGAGCAGCGCGCATCGATGATGCGTGGCTCGACTGGCGGGCTCGACGTGGCCGCAAGCGCGGCCTCGTCGCCACGGTGATTCCGTTCACCGGCTACGGATCCACCACCCTGATCCGCGTCCTCGCCCGGGTTCTCCTCACCAAACCGGATGCTACGCCGGCGGTCGCTCCCTCACAGCGGGTTCGCGGGTGGCGCAGCTTCACGAGCATCCCGGTCGTCTCCGCGTCTGTCACCATCGTCGCCGGCGGCCAGTCGTTCGAGGTCCAGGCAGACCGGGGCGGAGTCATCGACGCCGAAATCACCGCGTCGCTTGAACCGGGCTGGCAGCAGATCACCCTCCGCAGCGAGGATTCCCGTCCGGTGGTGGCGAACGTCTTCATCGCCGATCCCTCCGTGCGCGTCGGCGTCATCTCCGACATCGACGACACGGTCATGGTCACGGCACTCCCCCGACCTCTCCTCGCCGCCTGGAACACGTTCGTCCTCGACGAGCATGCCCGTACCCCGGTGCCCGGCATGGCGGTGATGCTCGAGCGCCTCGTACGGCGGCAGGAGGGCACGCCGATCATCTACCTGTCGACGGGCGCGTGGAATGTCGCCCCGACGCTCTCGCGCTTTCTCCGCCGGCACCTCTACCCCTCGGGCGCGCTTCTCCTCACCGACTGGGGTCCGACCCACGACCGGCTCTTCCGGAGCGGGCGTCAGCACAAGGCAGACAACCTGCGTCGTCTGGCGGCCGAATTCCCCGACGTGCGCTGGCTGCTCGTCGGCGACGACGGACAGCACGATCCGGAAATCTACGGCTCTTTTGCCGAGGAACATCCCGACAACGTCGCTGCCGTCGCCATCCGCCAGCTGTCTCCCGGTGAAGCTGTGCTCGCCGGTGGTCGGTCAAAGGGCGAGGAACAAGGCAAGAAGACGGCCCCGTGGATTTACGCACCGGACGGCGCCGGCATCCTCGAGCAGCTGGAAGAACTCGGCCTGGTCTAGCCGTCGAGCTCGATCGGGGCGACGAGCTCCGGCCCGTTGTTTTTCACACTGTTCACGGCTTTCGAGACGGGGTAGTAGTGAAAGTCGTGGGCCACCTCGAACGAGCTTGAATCGAGCAGCGCCAGGGCGTCTTCAGACGACAGGTCTCCTCTGAGCCAGTCGTCGTACGTGTCCGGGGTGAGGCAGGCGGGCATCCGGTCGTGCACCTCACCGGGCGCAACATGGGCGTCGCGGGTGATGATCGCCATCGACAGACGCCACCGGTCTGGGTCATCGGACGCCTTCGACCGGTCAGGCCAGGCGCGCACGATACCGGCCATGGCGACGTCGGTCCCGGGGTGGTGGATGAAGTAGGGCTGCTTGCCGTTCTCGGTGAGTTGCCATTCGTAATACCCTGCGGCGCTGACGATGCAGCGTGACGACGCGAAGGCGCTCTTGAAGAGCCCGTTCGTCGCCACCGTTTCGATCCGCGCGTTGATCACCGGCTTGCCGCCGCCGAAGGTCGGTGAGCTCGGCGACACGATGCCCCAGCGCACGGACTCGAGGAGCCGCTTGCCGTGATGCTCACGGATGACCGGCACCTGGTCGGTCGGAGCGACGTTCCAGGACGGCGTCCACTCGGATGCCTCTCCGCCGGTCTCGGCCATGAACTCACGAATGAGGTCGTCGGTTTCCTTGTCCATCGCAAATCGTCCGCACATGCTCTCATCCTGCCCCAGACCAACGACACCGTCACCCTCGACGGGCGACGAAACCATCGACACGGGGCTCTAGATTCGCTCGTGAATGGACCTGTTCCGTCCGCTGAGCCGCATCGAGATCGACAGGAGGCATCACATGGCTGAGCACGCAGCCGGGATGGCCGGCAAGAACGTTCTCGTCACCGGAGGCACCGGCGGGATCGGTAAAGCCACTGCCATGGAACTCGCCCGCAGAGGAGCGCGCGTGGGGATCGTCGGGCGGGACGCTGCCCGCGCCGAGGCTGCAGCGCGCGACATTCGGGCACAAGCGGGCACCTCGGTCGACGTCTTCGCCGCCGACATGTCATCGCAGGCGGACGTCCGCCGCCTCGCGGCGCAGGTGCTCGACGCATACCCACACCTCGACGTGCTCGTGAACAACGTCGGTGGGTACTGGGGAAAGAGGCACACCACGGTGGACAACCTCGAACGCACCTTCGCAATCAACCACCTCGCATCGTTCCTGCTGACCAACCTGCTCCTCGACCGGCTCAAGGCAAGCGCCCCCGCGCGGGTCGTCACCGTTTCATCCGGCGCACAGTCGCTGGGTCGCCTCAACTTCGACGACCTGCAGGGCGAACGTAAATACTCGGGTCAGCGCGCCTACAACCAGTCGAAGCTTGCCAACGTCATGTTCACGTACGAGCTGGCGCGTCGCCTCGAAGGCACCGGAGTGACCGCGACCGTGTTGCATCCCGGCGTCACGCGAACGAATTTCGGCGCCGAAGATCGGTCGCGGTGGTTCGCATTCATGAACAGACTGGGGCAACCGTTCATGAAGAGCCCGGACCAGGGCGCGTCCACGTCGATCTATCTGGCGTCGTCCCCGGACGTCGACGGAGTGACCGGCCGGTACTTCGCCAATCGCAAAGCCAAGAAAGCAAACAAGGCCTCGTACGACACCGAAGCGGCGGCCCGACTGTGGCGGGTCAGCGCCGGCCTCGTCGGACTCCCGACCTGACACGCACAGGCCACCGCGAGCTGATCAGTGGCCCTGCTCATCACCGACATCCTCATCGAGAATCATTCCGACTGACGTGGCGCAGGCGTCACCCTTCCAGGCCTCGATGCCCTCACGGATCGCGAACGCGGCGATGATCAGGCCGGCGATCGGGTCGGCCCACCACCAGCCGAGGAGGCTGTTGAGCAGGAGACCGGCAAGGACTGCCGCTGACAGGTACGCGCAGAGAAGGGTTTGCTTCGAGTCAGCGACGGCCGTCTCCGAACCCAGCTCCCGTCCCGCCCGTCGCTCGGCGTACGACAGAAACGGCATCACGGCCACACTGACCGCGGTGAGGACGATGCCGACCGTACTGTGCTCGACCTCGACCTGGCCTGCCAGCGCGAAAACAGAACTGATCGTGACGTACGCCGCGAGGGCGAAGAATGCGATCCCGATCACCCGCAAGGTCGGCGTCTCCCACCGCTCGGGATCGCGCCGGGTGAACTGCCACGCGACGGCGGCCGCCGAAACGACCTCGATCGTCGAGTCGAGCCCGAACCCGACCAGGGCGGCCGACGACGCTGCGGAACCGGCAGCAATCGCGACGATCCCCTCGACCAGGTTGTAGAGGATCGTCCCAGCGACGATGAAACGGATGCGACGGACTAGCAGTCGTCGGCGGGAGCCGGCCAGCGTCGAGGCCGTCACGGGCAGGCGCATCCGTCGCAGCGGTCGGGCTGACCCGGCGGCGCGAGCGCCGGATGGGAGGAAGTGAGCGAGGCGGCGGTCATGCGCACAGAGTACAGAAACATCTGAAGTCAGAAAATGGTGCGCTCCTGAACCCGGGTCGATTCAGGGGACTTCGCCTGCACCGTACGACCGGCCAGACTGGATGCATGGCAGCTGAATGGCACGCGATCGACATCGCACGGTCACGTCTCGTTGCGCAGCGAATCCACCAGCCGCCCGGTGCCGATCCTCTGCAGACCGTGACACATCTGACGGCGATGCAGGGGCAGGACCTTCCCGGCGTTCTCTGGTCGATCGGGCTACGCACGCCGAATGCCACGGAATCCGATGTGCGGACGGCGTTCGACCGGGGCGAACTGGTGCGCAGCTGGCCGATGCGGGGAACCCTGCACGTGACCACACCCGACGATCTTCGGCTGATCCTGCCCCTCTCCCGGCACAGGCTTGCCGCCTCATTCGCCACCCGCCATCGCGAACTGGGCATCACACCCGCGGATGTGACGGCGGCGACAGACGCCGGCGTGGCGGCACTGTCGAACGGTCCGCTCGTTCGCAAAGCGCTCCTGGCCGTGTTCGAAGCGGCAGGGCAGCCGATCTCTGGACAGCGGGGCATCTATCTCATCGCCGCGCTCGCGCAGGCGGGGCTCGTGTGTTTGGGGCCGTTTGTCGGCAAGGAGCAGGCGTTCGTCCTTCTCGACGACTGGGCACCTCCTGCCCGCGCGCCACGCGAACGCGACGAAGCTCTCGTGGAACTCGCGGTTCGCTACTTCACCAGTCACGGTCCAGCCACGGCGGCCGATTTCGCCTGGTGGGCGAACCTCACTCTCACCGAAGTCCGGGCGGCGATCAGCCAGACGGCAGACCGACTGGGTTCCATGACGATCGGAACAACGACATGGCACGGATCGCCCGATGTGCTCTCGCTGGAACGGCCTCTTCCCGGTGCGCGATCCGTTCACGCGCTTCCCGGCTTCGATGAGAACCTCCTGGGTTACACCGATCGGTCGGCAGCGCTGGCAGCCGCCCACGCCCCGCTCATCGTCCCTGGCAACAATGGCGTGTTCAAGTCGACGATCGTGGCCGGCGGGCGAATCGTCGGCACGTGGACGAGAGTCGAGAAACCGGCCTCGATCCGCCTGACGGCCCTGCCGTTCGCCGAACTCGGCAGCGGTACCCGTTCGGCGATGGCCGGAGCGGCGCGACGCTACGGCCGGTTCAAGGAGAAGCCCATAGATCTGATCTTCTCGCCCGTCGGAGAGGACCCCGCCAGGCTGTAGCGTGGGGAACGTGAGAGGCCTGCGAGAGCTGCGACTGCCGTCGCGACTGCGCGCGCCGACACGGGGACCAGTGCTGCAGGCGGTGAAGACATCGGTCGCCGCGGTCGCGGCCTGGTTCGTCGCCGTCCTCGTGCTTCCGACCGAACTGCCGGTCTTCGCGGCGATCGCGGCGATTATCGTCGTTCAGCCCAGCGTCAACCAGTCGTTCGGAAAGGCCATCGAACGCAGCATCGGCGTGATCGCCGGTGTCGTGATCGCGTCCCTCATCGGGCTTGTCTTCAGCAATCAAACCTGGGTCATCCTGTTGACCGTGGTTGTCGCGGTCTTCGTCGCCTGGGCGTTCCAGCTCACGCCAGCCGCCGCGAACCAGGTACCGATCAGCGCGATGCTCGTGCTCGTTCTCGGCGCGACCACCCCCGGGTACGCCCTCGACCGGATCATCGAGACCCTCATCGGCGCTGCGCTGGGGATCATCGTCAACCTGCTCATTGTTCCGCCGGTGATGCTCGCCCCCGCCGAGCGGGACGTCTCACTCCTCGCCACGGAAATCGCCGCAAGCCTCGATCGCCTAGCGGCAGCGTTGACCAGCAGGCAGTCGCGGCAGCAGCTCGACGGACTCATGATCGAAGTTCGACTGTTGCGGCCGATGAAGGACGCGGCCGACGCATCCGTTCGCCAGGGCGAGGAGTCGCTCACGCTGAATCCGCGCCAGAGCGCCCATCGCACGAGGCTGACCGAGACCAGTGATCTGCTGAAACGGCTTTCCCCCATCGTGACGAGGGCTATCGGGATGACCCGCGCATTGCACGACAGGTACGACGATTCGCTGCACGTGGAACCGTCGATCCAGTCGATCGCGGTGGAACTCAAGCGGGCGGCGCACGACCTGCGGCTCCTCGCCCGGCGTACCGGCGCAGAAGCGGCCGATGAACCGCACAGGACGGAGGAGATTCCCGTTCTCACGGCTCCCCTGACGATCGTCACCCCTCACCCGGAGCACTGGCTGCTCATCGGCTCGCTGATGGAGGACCTTCGCCGGATACACGACGAGATCGTCGGAGACTGACTGTCTCCGACGATCTCGTGAGCGTCTGGTGGTGGGTCGAGGTTACTCGCCCGCGTGCACGGCCTGAAGCTCGAGCGTGATCGTGACCTTGTCACCGAGGAGGACACCGCCGGTCTCGAGTGCGGCGTTGTAGTTCAGCCCGAAGTCTTCGCGGTTGATAACGGTCGTTGCGGTGGCGCCGCCCTTGTAGTTGCCGTACGGGTCCTGACCGAAGCCGCCGAACTCGAAGTCGAAGGTGAACGGCTTGGTGATTCCCTTGACGGTGAGGTTGCCGTCGACCTTGAATTCGTCGCCTTCCTGGCGAACGCCCGTCGACACGAAATCGATCGTCGGGTACGTCGCAGCGTCGAAGAAATCCCCCGTGCGGAGGTGTCCGTCGCGGTTCGCCTCGTTCGTGTTGATCGAGGCGACCTCAGCGGATGCCGTGACGCTCGAGTCGAGCGGGTTCTCACCGGTCACGAAGGTCGCGGAGAAGTTCTCGAACGTGCCCTTGACCTTGCTGATCATGATGTGGCGGATGCTGAAGCCGACGGCGCTGTGGGTCGGGTCGATGGTCCAGGTTCCAGCCTTGTAGCCGGGAATCGAGGTGGCGGTCAAAGTCATTGGTGCTCCTTCTGGGGCGGTACGAGGGGGTCTCGGCGCTTTCGCGCCATGACCATGCAAACGCATGTTATTCGAGCGCTATTCCCGCGAGAACAAACTTCTTCGCGGCGCGGTCAGCGTAGCGGGTCCCGGTCGATGCCGAGGTGAAATCTGGCGGTCAGCAGTCGCAGCGCGGCATCATCGATCTGCTGCTCGGTGATGCGCCCTGTGTCGACGGCGGCTTCGATGTCGGCGATCAACGCCGTGGGGTCCACACCGTCGACGGCTGGCGAAGAACCGAGGACGAAGAGCAGCATCGTCGACCCGGCGGCCAGAGCGCGAATCGCATTCTCGGACGGGTTCTGGAACTCGGGGAGGCCGGTGTTCCTCAGCATCAGCATGTCATCGGTGATGATGATCCCGTCAAATCCGAGTTCGTCCCGGAGGATCGAGTGCCACACCGGTGAGAGGGATGCCGGGACGGGATCGACGGCGGTGTAGTTGAGGTGGCCGATCATGACGACCGGGGCGCCGGCAGCGATGCCCTGAACGAACGGAACGGCATCCTCAGCTCTCCACTGCTCGAGGGACATGTCGGTGCTGGGAACGCTCGTGTGCGAGTCCCCGGAGGCAGCGCCGTGGCCCGGGAAGTGTTTGATCGTCGAGAGGACAGAGCCCCGCTCCCCTGCCACTGCGGCGGCGACGCGTTCGCCTGCAGCCGCGGGGGTGGTGCCGAGCGCGCGGCGGTAGATGAACGACCGCGGGTTGTCGGTCACATCAGCGATGATCCCGAAATTGACCGACATCCCCGACCGCACCAGTAGTTCGGACCGTACCGTGAACGCTTGCTGGGTCTCTGCCGCCGGCAGGTCCTTGAGCGTGAGTGCGGAGAGGCCGTCGTCGGAGCGGATCCGCCGGACGTCGCCGCCCTCCTGGTCGATTCCGATCAGCAGCGGGAAGCGCGTGTCGCTGCTCGCGGCCTCCGCCAGCGCCGCCGTTTCCTCGGCGCTGCCGCCGATGTTGTCTCCCATGAAGATCAACCCGCCCACTTCGTGGGTGGCGACGAACGAGCGCAGCGCCGTGGCATCCGTCCCGGGCAGGTGGAGCATCAGCAGGCTGGCCACTTTTTGTGTTCGGGTCATCAGCGCTAGCCGCTCCTGGGCGGCGATTTCTGCGGGGCTCGCTGTCGGCACGGTGGTTTCCTTCGGGGTTGCCGTCGGGGTCGGCGCAGGCGGTGTCGGCGTGCTCGGGGCGAGGGTACAGCCGGCCAGGGTGAGGAGAACAAGAACGACGGCGGCCACGCGGCCTCGACGCCGGTTCGGGTGCCGGATCATCCTTCCAGCCTACGTCTCCTGCACTATCCGGGAACGATCAGTGTCACCCCAGCTGTGCTCCTGGCATTGGCGAGGTCGATCATCGCCGCGGGTGCCTCGTCAAGGCTGATCCGTTTCGTGATGAGTTCTTCGGGGCGGAGCCGGCCCGACGCGATGATGTCGAGCATCGCCGGGTAGTGCTGTGCCGCCATCCCATGGCTGCCGAGGACCGTAAGTTCACCCGCAATGACGTCACCCATAGGGATGCGCGGGTCCGTGGAGAACAGCCCGATCTGAACGTGCCTGCCCCGCCGCGCGAGCGAACGGATGGCGACGGCTGTCGTGTTCTCTCGACCAAGAGCTTCGACCGACACCGCGGCACCGCCTGCGGTCAGGTCGCGAACCGCCGCAACGACATCGGCATCGGTGAGCTGACTCGAATCCAGAACGTGCTCCGCGCCGGATGCCGTGGCAAGGGCGAGCGCGTCGGCCGAAATGTCGACGCCGATGACCCGTGCACCCATCGCGGCCGCGATCATCACGGCGCTGAGACCGACACCACCGCAACCGACGATGACGACCCATTCGTCTGCGCGCACGTGAGCCTGGCCCACCAGCCCGCGAAATGACGTGGCGAAGCGGCATCCGAGGATCGCGGCAGCCCCCGGATCAAGTGCGTCGGGGATCGGGATGACATTGAGGTCGGCGTTGTGGATGAGCACGTATTCCGCAAACGAGCCCCAGTGGGTGAACCCGGGCTGCGTCTGGTTGCGGCAGACCTGACCGTTGCCGCTCTCGCACTCGGGGCACTGGCCGCAGGCGCACACGAACGGCACGGTGACACGTTGTCCGAGCCGGAGCTCGCTCACCCCGGGCCCAAGCTCTGCGATCCGCCCCACCAGCTCGTGGCCGGGCACGTGCGGCAGCCGGATTCCCGGGTCATGGCCGGCCCACGCGTGCACGTCGCTGCGGCACAACCCGGTGGCGAGCACCTGGACCAGCACATCACCGTCGCCCGGTTTCGGGCGGGCGACATCGGCGACACGGGGTACTCCCCCGAAGGACTCGTAGACGACGGCACGCATCAGCCCAGTATCCCGCAGGCGCGTGGCCGGGGGCTCCATTACGCTGGAACGGCGCGGCTTCCGGAGCTCCGCGACCGTGCCGAGGACCAAGGGGCTCGAATGGACCTGAACGCTGAAACCTTCGATGATATTCTGCGCTCCGTCGACCTCGGCGGGGTTCTCGCGAACGCAATCCTCGGTGGCATCGCCGCCCGTTCGGCCCGGCTCGATCTCGTCGGTTTCGTCATCCTCGCGGTGCTGAGCGGCCTCGGCGGCGGGATCATCCGTGACACCCTGCTCCAACAAGGCCCTCCTGTCGCGCTCACCGACCCCGCCTATCTTGTCCTCGCCGTCGCCGGTGCGGTAATCGCATTTTTCGCCCCGTTCCGCGGCCAGTGGTCGCAGCGCTCGCTCGTACTCCTTGATGCGCTCGCCCTCGGTGCCTGGGCAGCGGTCGGCGCGCAGAAAACGCTCGACGCTGACCTGGGCTGGCTCGCCGCCGTCGCCATGGGTGTCGTCACCGCTGTCGGCGGCGGAGCGGTTCGCGACGTGATGCTGCTTCGGATTCCACGGATCTTCGGCGGAAACACCCTCTACGCCACGAGCGCTCTCCTCTCCAGCGTCGAGATGGTGGTGCTGAGCTCGCTGGGCCTTCCGACCATCGGTTCACTGGTCGCGATGGCGAGCGGCGCCGGGCTGTCGCTCCTCGCCCGCCGGTACGGCTGGACCTTGCCGACTGAGATACGGATCCCCCGGCCGCGGCTGCTCACCGACGCCGGCGCCCGGCTGCGCCGACGGCGGACGACGGGTGCGTCTGGGGACGAAGCGAGCCCACCCGCCTGACCCACGGCATCCGCTCGTCCCGAGTTTCCATGGACATGCTCGAGGGTGCGTCGTAGCGTGGAAAGCGTCACGGCGGGCCGTCCGAGGCTCATCATTCCGTGGCCAGACCAGGAAGGATTGCCATGCCCACCATCCTTGAGCACGAACCGCCTTATACCGTCGGTTACTTCGTCGGAAGTCTTGCGACCGCGTCGATCAACCGACAACTCGCCGAGGCCTTGATAAAGCTCGCCCCGAAGGAATTCGAGTTCACCGAGATTCCGATCCGCGACCTCCCGTTGTACAGCTACGACTACGACGAGGACTACCCGCCGGTCGCACGGGAGTTCAAGCAGGCCATCCTCGACGTGGATGCCGTGCTCTTCGTAACCCCGGAATACAACCGTTCCATTCCGGGTGCGCTGAAAAATGCGATCGACTGGGCGTCACGGCCGTACGGCGAGAACGCGTTCACCGGAAAACCGTCTGCGGTGATCGGCGCTTCGCCTGGCGCGATCGGCACCGCGGTCGCTCAGCAGGACCTGCGCAGCATTCTGAGCTTCTGCAACTCGCGCCAGATGACTGCGCCGGAGGCGTACATCCAAATGACGCCCGGCCTCATCGCCGAAGATGGGTCCGTCACGAACGAGGGAACGGAGACGTTCCTGCGCGACTGGATGGCAGACTTCCTCACCTTTGTCACCCGGGTGCTCACGGTGGTGCCGCAGCGCTGACGATGTAGATCAGGCCGCGTCGAGGTACGTCCAGGCTCGGCCTTCGCGGGCGAACCGGCTCACCTCGTGCTGGTCGCCTCGACCGTCCGGCAAGCGGTAGAACGCCCGGAACTCGACGGTTCCCTCGGTGTCAAGCAGGCCGCCCTGCCTGGTGGCGAGGATGTCGAGCCGGTACCAGCGCACGTCGGGATCGAGGTCGAGCGACACCGGCCGGGTGCTCGGATGCCACGACAGCAGCAGGTAGCTTTCGTCGCCGACCACGAATGCGGAGTACCTCGACCGCATAAGCCGCTCAGCGGTCGGTGCACTGGCCAGCCCCCGGTGGAATGGTGCACAGCAGTACCCGTAGGTTTCGCCGCTGAGGCAGGGGCAGCGGTCGGGATCGGTGAGAACGGCGAAGGGCATGGCTCCATTATCCCGGCCACTCCGGGAGAGCCGCCTGACGCACGACAGGAGACCATCGCCCAAACCGGCCAAAAGATCCTGTCGAACGCTCCCATCGCCCGGATGATCCTGTTGAGCGTGAGGGGCGGCCACCGTCAGAGGCCGATGAGCGTCCGGCTAGGGCCATGGATAGGTACTACGAAAGTAGTGACTAGTGGAAGCGGAAGGAGTACCTTGTGTCTATGACGGGAGCATCTGTGACGTGTATGGGACAGTCTCCTCATCGGGTCAGGAACTGCACGAGGCTTCGAGGGAGTATCCGGTGCCTGTAGTGGAGGAAAGCGTCGTCATCGATCTGCCGCAGCAGGACGTCTTCGATTTCCTGGCAAAGTTCGACAACCTCTCGGTCTACGATGCCTTTGTCACTGCATCCGGGCAGGTCGGGGACGGCCCTCCGGGGCTGGGAACGCGAGGCCGCGGAACGACCCGCTTCATGGGCCAGCAGTTCGACTGGGTGGTCGAACTCACCGAATTCGAGCCGCCCCGGCGGATGACGTCACGCTCGGTCGGTGGAGGACGTGACCTTACCGCGACGTTCATCTTGGAACCGGTCGGTAGCGGCACACGCGTAACGGAGCGGCTTGAGACCGGGGCGATGAGTGGGCTCCTGGGAAAGCTGCCCGATCCGGTGGTGAACCGGCTCCTCGGCAGGTCCCTCCGTGGCAACCTCAAAACGTTGGGCCGGGTGCTGGCAGGACACCCGCGCAACTGACGGGCGGGATTCCCACAAAGGTCCCCCAATACGTCAGGCCTGTCAGGGCAGATTTCGTCGAGCCGTCACTCGCGGGGCCGGTATCGCAGGGCGACCACCCCCGACCGGAAGTCATGGCGATCCACGAGCTCGAGCAGAATGTGCTCGCGCAAACCGGCGAGCAATGAAGGCCCGTGTCCGGCGAGGACAGGCTGCACAAGGAACACGTATTCGTCGATCAGTCCGAGATCTGCCAGCGCCAGCGGGAGCGTCACCCCACCCACGAAGAGACCTTCGCCTGGCGACTGCTTGAGCCGTTCAATCGCTGGCCCCAACTCTCCTTTCACCAGCTCGGCGTTCCAATCGACCACGCTGAGCGTGCTCGACACGACGTACTTCTTCGCCTGGTCGATGGTCTCAGCGAACGGGATCTCCCATTCATCCATCCAGTCAGGCCACTTACCCGCGGCAGGCTTCCGCCACGCCGACTCCATCATCGCGTAGGTCGTACGGCCGAATAGCAGCGCATCCGCCCGCGCAATCTCCTCGGTCCAATAGCCCATCGTTTCCTCGTCAGGAGGAAGGCCTGCCTCGTGATGACAGCAGCCGTCGAGCGTGACGTTGATGGAATATCGAAGTGGTCTCATCTCGTTGCTCTCCTCGCTACGCGCGGCGCGTCTCACCGGACCATGTCAGAAAATAGTCCTCGCGATTCGTCTTCATCGACGCCTGATCCACCCAATTATTGCCGCCGTGGTCCGCGCCGCAAGCGATTCTTTTCGAACGGACCTGTGCGGAGGCGTGTACCCCCTTCGGTTGTACTTGCTCTCGGCCTATGCTCCGGTCCATGAACAGACAAATCATCAGCACTGAGAATGCACCGCGCTCTCCGTTGTACAGCCAAGGTGTGCGAGCAGGTTCGGCGATCTACGTGTCGGGAATGGTCGGGATCGATCCGGCGACCGGCGAGCCCGCCGGATCGTCGATCCAGGATCAAACCCTGCAGGCACTGCGCAACTGCGAGGCCATCCTTCACGCGGGCGGAAGCACTCTTGCTGACGTCACGCTCGTCACGGTGTTGCTTGCGCAACCGGATGACTTCGCGGGTATGAACGAGGCATACGCTGAGGTCTTCCCTGAGGCTCCTCCGGCCCGCGCCGTCGCCCGCCTCGGACCGAACTTGCGAGGCATCCTGGTGTCGATCCTGATGACAGCTCATACAGACGGCTGACTGCGTCCAGGGACAGGAGGTTACGTTGCCCGCAATATGGGTGCTCGGGGGCGCGACCTTCACCCTTGCGATTGTGCTCGGCGTTCAGAGCGCCTTTGATGGCACAGCCCCATGGGCGGCTTCAGCCGGTGGGTTTCGGGTCTGTCGCTCGTGATCAATGGGGCGATACGCTCTTCTGCCTCCTCAGCTTTTCGCGCGAGGAGAGAGCGTCGGCTGCTCTCGGCGCGAAGGCGGCGAGCAGGCAGGCCTGCAGTGCCAGCCCGACCACCGTCCCGTGCGGCCAGTACCCGAGGAGCATGGTGAAAGCCACCTCCATGGGGAGAGTCGCCGCTAAGAGGACCCGCTGCCACGCCCTGACCAGCGGCGCCCGAGTTACCACTGCTGCCAGGATTCCTGCGACACCGAGCACGATCAGGCCAAGCCCCTCACTCCCCCACAAGAAACGCAGTGGCGAAGAGTCAGCGTGATTGAGGTAGCTGAGAAACGTCAGCGGTGCGAGCAGAAGCAGGATCGTGCTGAAGACGCGGCCCGTCCATCCCAGCCAGGTCATCGCGGGTCCGGTGGACCACCACAGCAGCACCATTGAGATGCTGATCGCCGAGCCGAACGCCAGGTAATCGTCGTGAAGACGGAGCCCGACGACAAACTTGTGCACGGCGCGGTAGAAATCCGAGCGGTCCCGCGCGATCGCCCACGCTGGAGCGTCGTACCAGGCGAGCAACTGGGGAGGCAGGAGGAACAGCGCCCACGCGCCGGCGAGAATGGCGAACACGATCGACCAGGAGCGGTTCGGATGCGCACGCATGTCAGCCGCCGGTTCTCCGGCCGTTCCAGTGGTGAAAGGAATCCCGGTCGGCCATGAGAGCACGATACTCCTCCGCCTGGCCACTCCTGTTCGTCGCGCTGGACGGACCCTGATGACCAACTCTCTGCCGGTCTGCGCTCCGCCTCAGGCTCACCGGCTCGTCCTCCTTCGACCTCAACCCAGAACCTATCTGGGGCCCTCAACTCGGGCAGCCGAAGGCTTCCGGCTACCGATCCTCGGTGATCAGCTGGTGTCGCGCAGCCAACTCAGGACGTAGGCCGGAGCCGTGTCGGCGGCCTCCAAGGCGAAGGCGAGGTGCGATCCGTCGATCCAGTGAAGCTCGGAGCGGGCGATGTGTGCGTGGGCGTACGCGGCACTGGCCGGGGGCACCATCTTGTCCGAGCGGGCGTGCACAATCAGCGTTGGACAGGTGACGCGATCCAGCGGTGCCGGAGTGAAGAGAGTGAAGTCGTTCTCCATTCCCTGGCGTCGTCGCGCCGCACCGAGCGACGCACTCAGCGTCGCCTCCAGCGCTGCTGTTCGGCCGGGGATCGCCGCAAGGGTCCTCGCCCGGGCAGACACGACGACTTTCGTTTCGGTGCCGTAGAGGCGGAATAGTGCGGTGAGGGTTTGCCGCGGGGCGTGTCTGAGGAACCAGAGCGGCATCTTGGCGAAGACATCTCGCGCGGCGATACCGGCCGGAACCCTCGGTATCGGGCCGGGAATGCACACGCCGTCGACTTGAACGAGCTTGCTCACGCGATGGGGGTGCCGGGCCGCAAGCTCGTAGCCGGTGGGACCGCCGCCCGAGAATGCGAGCGCGATGATGCGGTCGATCTCGAGCACATCGAGCAGCGCGGCCAAGGCATCGCCCTGCTGCCTGAACGTGCGGCCAGTCGACAGCGGAGTTCCGAGGTAGCCGGGCCTGCTCGGGGCGATGATCCGAAACCCGTTCACTCGCATATACTCGCCCGCAACGAGCCCTTGGTCCCACCCACCGAGCGTGCCGTGTATCGCGAGAATCGGCTCGCCCTCGCCCCGCTCGGCGTACTCGATCCGTCCCAAAGACGTCGTGACTGTGCGCGGAGTTTCGGCCAGGCACCCGCGAAAGTCGTCGACCGAGGGTGATCGTGGTGGGATGAGCATGTTCAACTATCCCAACGACGATCCCGGTCGGCCAGTGGGTACCGGAAATGTCGGTCAGCCAGGATGATTGCCCAGCCGTCAGGGCCATGAACGACGCACCGGATCGGTCCTGGCGGGGTCAGGCTATCGGTCAGGAGCGATCGGTTCGACGGCTCTGCATGCCGTGCTGAGTCGGCGGACCAGCGAAGACGATCGCCATGGCCGCAACCATCGATGCGATTCCCGCAAGAAGACTCATGGTCGGCCACCACCCCGGTGCGTCGTAAGCTTCGGTCCCGTAGAAGCATTTCGCCCCCAACGGCCACAGGGACGGCTCACTATCGCTGGTTTCACTGTCGGGTCCGTGATCAGTGCACAAACCCTGGTTCTTCGCTGTCCGACGCGATTCGGTGTGGATCGCTGTGGTTCGCAGGGCGATTTCAAAAAGGCCCAAAAAGGCCCCAGGGCCTTTTGGAGGCTTCTTCGAACGAAAAACCCCTGGGGACTATGCGTTCAACCTGGGTTTCGGTGGATCTGAGGGGATTCGAACCCCTGACCCCCAACAGACGTTGATGTGCGGGTCTGCGCCGTCTTTCTTTGTAGATTCCAGCAATCATATGGTCGGAACGACCATCGCGTGGCTTCGGAACATCAATTTGGGTGTCGATGCTTGGCTCTGTGGGTTGATCAAAAAGGACCCAAAAAGGCCACAACACATACAGGCGTCTCGGTTGACGCGCTGGCCAGCAGCGGACTCGGCGTCTTCAGCGTGATGGTCTGGGTCTTGTCATCGACCGCCTCGATGGACGAGGTGAGACCCGCGAGGATCGAGCCGTTACCTGGTGTCCCGAGAAGACAGTGTTTATGCCCTGCGGATTTGGCCCTGTCATGGAGGAGCACCTTGTGCAGAGCGGCTTCTCCGACGCCGGGCACTGACAGGACGCGCGCGCTCTCGTCTCGCGGCGGTCTACCCCTCGACTTCTCCTGAGGCGGGCTCGCGCGTGGAGGTCGCCACTGCACGGTATTCAGCAATACTCGTAGCCATCGACCAGATCACCAGGGCCAGGATGCCAGGCAGAAAGCCATACCCGAACGCGCTGTCTTCACCGAGGCCTACAACGGCCGTAAAAAAGGTGAGGAGGAAAGCAACCGCACCGACCAGTGCCACCACTCCGGTCCAACGGGAGAAGGAACCACTCAGCAGCGTCGACAGTCCGACGGCGCCTAGGAAGGCCGCAAAGCCCATCGCGGCAACCAGGTACGGGCCGGCGGACGCGGTTGCCACCGCTCTAATGGCGACTGGATCCGCGTCGGCACCCGCGCTGGTCGCCGATGCGACGTTAACGAGGGCCATCCCGATGCCCGCGATGCCAACGAGAGCCCCGCCGAACGCCGCGTAACCCAGCGTCCCGGACCCGCGAACCGTGGGCTCCGCGCTCCCCAGTGTGCCTCGAATGGTCGCCGCGAAGAACAGGAACGCGACTCCTCCAAGAAGGATGAGCGACGCACCGATGCCGCTCCTGGGCCCAACCTCGCCCGCCCAGGTCGTCCAGTCCTCGTCGGTGGCCATATAGTCCGGCGTGTTGCCACCGCTCAGGAACCAACCGAGGAGGAGGAGTACCGCGAACGCGAAGCCGGACAGAGCGAGCAACTGTCGCCACCGTCTGGGGAGAGCATCGGTCGACCGGGCCGACGGGTCGCCTGAACCCGGTGTGGGTACCAGAGTCATGGCTCGCGGGTAAGTATCGGACTATCGCGCCTGAACCCGCGAATAGCGCAGTAGAACCCGACGAACAGCTCCCAGATGGCCTCCGGGACTACAAGGATGAACGCCGCGCCGCCTGCGTCCCACAAGTCGAAGAGCACGCCAAGCTGCCCAATCAGGAGGAGCGGCCCTCCGATGAGACCGAACCAGGCCATGCGTCGCGGGACGAGGCCAGAGCGGTACATGATGTAGCCGAGTATCAGGCCATTGCCGATGGGGACGATAAGTCCTGGGCCGAATAGGAAGGACAAGTCCTTCAACGCTGCCAACGAGACAGCGACGTCGGCTGCCTCGGGAGCCTCCTGGCGCAGGGCGACGATCGCGAGCACGAACATGATCCCAGCTGCAATGAAAACGCTCTCCATGATTCGAGCGGCGACGAAACTGATCGCGAGCGTCTCGTAGCGACGCCTTGCGATCGGGTAGAGCACAACGGCTGTGCCGACGTTCGAAATGATCAGCAGCAACTCCAGGAATGCGGCCAGGTAGATCTGCGTGTCATTACCGCCACCCGCGATGTAACCAGCAGGGTCTTCGAGAACCCGCCCAAACAAAAGCGCCGCAGGAATCGAGGTGAGGAACGTGATGATGAACAGCACTCCGAAGATCCGCGCAGTCCTCTGGTCGTCAGCCACCCCGCCTCCCCTGCAATCCCGGTCAGCAGAGTCTAAGGAAACGTTCGCCCACACGCAACGGAGAAGGAAGCGACGTTCAGTGGTCGAGACTGTCTTCCAGCTCTGGTCTCGAGAGTCTGGGCATAACTTCTACGAGTACACCGGGATCTTGACGTTGGTGTTTGGCGTGGTAGCCATGGTCTTCACCTACCGGTTCGTGCGGCGTTCTTGCGCTACGCCGTTGGCGACCTCAATATCCGAGCTCGTCGACGGTGAGATAGTCCCCGAGGCCCTCGATGAAGCGTGCGGGCGTATCCGGCGTCGGAACGGGTGCGCTCATACTCCCTATGAGTGCGGCACACACCCTGGTTCATCGCTGTCTGACATACTCCGTTGTCGACCGCTGTGGATCGCGGACCCCAAAAAGACCCCAAAAAGGCCCTTTTTCACGAGAAAAACCCCTGAGAACTCTACGTTCATCAGGGGTTTTGGTGGATCTGAGGGGATTCGAACCCCTGACCCCCTGCATGCCATGCAGGTGCGCTACCAGCTGCGCCACAGACCCATTCGGTTGCTCTGATCTCTCGGAGCAACCTGATTAGATTACTACAAAACTCGCGCGGTCACGAATCGAGGCGACGACCGGCGAGCCGGGGCCCTATTCCGTCGCAGCAGCAGCGGCGACGGAGATCGGAACGACCGGGCAGTCCTTCCAGAGGCGCTCGAGCGAGTAGTACAGGCGCTCTTCCTCATGGAAAACGTGGACGACGAGGTCGCCGAAGTCCAGGAGGATCCAGCGTCCTTCCGAGCGCCCTTCGCGACGCAGCGTCTTGTGTCCTGCTTCGATGAGCTTGTCTTCGATCTCACCGGCAACGGCGACGACGTTACGCTCGCTGCGACCAGTGGCGATGAGGAAGACGTCGACGAACGGAAGGGGTCCGGAGACGTCGAGCGCGACCAGGTCACTGGCACCCTTGTCGAGCGCTGCGGCGGCAGCGATCTCGAGCTGCTCGATGGTGGATTCTCGTGCTGTCACGTGATGGTTTACCTTTCGGGTGGTTATCGCGACTGGAATGCGCCGGCCGCGATACCGACGATGATGACCGACAACACTGCAACGGCGAGGACGCCGGCGGTGATGGCCAGGATGAGGAGCAGCCTGTTGCTGCGGGCGGGCGCCGGCGGTGTGATGACATCGCGGGTTGCCGTGTGGGTGCTGACCGCCTTGCTCGCCGAAACCGGCGTTCCGGCAGTAGCGGGTCGGGTTTCGTCTTCCGCGTCGAACATCGCGTCGATGTCGGAGCGATCGAAGTGGTCGGGGTTCGCACCGGTGGAGCCGGAGGGAAGGTCGATGGATCCCGTGATCACGACGTTTCCGTTCGCGGACAGCGGCCCGGTGAGCGGGTGCGAATTCGGCATCGACGGCAGGATGATCGAACTCGTGTTGACACCGTTGCCGGCTTCCTCGAGTCCGCGCGCAATGATCTGGTCGAACGGCTGGGCGACCGTTGCAGCGCTGGCGCCCTCGTCCTCCGCGAGCACAGCCTGGCCGAAGCTGCTGGAGAGCTTCGGTGTCGCGTCGCCCTTGCCGGCCACCTGAGCGGTGACGGCTGGGCCGAAGGCCGACTCGGACGGCAGGGAGGGCAGCACAACCGGAGCGCTGCTCGACGGGGCCTCGTCCTCGACGTCGGCCGGAACGAGTTCGGCGTCGACGACGTCAGGCTCGGCGACCGTGGCGGGAGCCGATGACGGAACGAAGGACGGCAGTTTGCTCGAAGGCGTTTGTCCCCGCTTGGGGTTCTTCTTCGACACCTGCTTCGCCGGCGTTCCTTTCTTGCCCTTGCCGCCGACGGACGCTTCAGCCCCATCGCGAGGTGCGTCGGGAACGGACGCGGCGGCATCCGCAGTCTCCGGTTCCTCGAGCGCGGGCGTAACCACACTGAGCGATGCGGTGCGCACTCGCTCGAGATCTCTCGCCTGGCGGCGGGTGAGCGGAAGACCTGCGGCCTCCGCTTCTTCCAACTCGGCCACCTCGTCGGTGGACAGTTCGGGTTCCCCCGGTGCGGGATTGCCGTCGAAGATCTCGCCGCCGGTGACGGCGGACGTGGTCGACGCCCGGCGTGAGGGCGTCTCGATAGGGGTACTGCTGGTCTCGGTCGTTCGCTGCTGCTCTCGCAGCTGGCGACGAGAGAGCGGTTGCTCGTCGGGCAGCGGGGTCATGCATTACTCCGATATAGGTGGTGTTTGGTGATGTACTGAACGACACCGTCGGGAACCAAATACCAGACCGGGAATCCCCGGCTCACCCGGCTCCGACAGTCAGTGGAAGAAATCGCCAGGGCCGGAACTTCCAACAAGCTTACGTCCTGCTGCGGCAATCCCGAAATATTGAGCGGGTGTCCCGGGCGACTCACAGCCACGAAGTGGGCCAGCGACCAGAGCTCGTCTGCGTCCTTCCAGCTCAGAATCTGCTGGATGGCGTCGGCTCCCGAGATGAAGAAGAGTTCCGCGTCCGGCCGCGACGCGTGCAGGTCGCGCAGCGTATCGATCGTGTACGTCGTGCCTTCCCGATCGACATCGACCCGGCTCACGGTGAATCGCGGGTTGGATGCCGTCGCGACCACGGTCATCAGGTACCGATGTTCTGCCGGGGTTACCACGTTCTTGTGCCAGGGCCGACCCGTCGGCACGAAGATGACCTCGTCCAGGTCGAACGACTGGGCGACTTCGCTGGCTGCCACAAGGTGGCCGTTGTGGATGGGGTCAAAGGTGCCGCCCATCACTCCGACCCGAGGTGGGCGTGGCAGATCTGCCATTACTGGCTAGTGACCGGTTCCCTGGCTTGACCCGGTGCGTTCCCGGGCCGCGACCCGACCGCCGTGGCGGTTGGAGACATCGCGGTAGCTGAAGGTCGCGACAGCAAGGAACACGAAGACGATGAGCGCCACGACACCGTACATGAAGGCCGGCATCGGCAGTTCCGTGTGATGCACTGCTTCAGCGATCAGGGTTGTCGCAATCGACATCTGTACTCCATTCGATTCTCTGCGCGCGTCGGCGCGGAAACCAGTCTACCGACTAACCGCGCACTTGCCCGGTACCCCGGACCGTCCACTTTGTGCTGGTCAGCTCGGTAACTCCCATCGGACCCCTCGCGTGCAGCTTTTGCGTGGAGATGCCGACCTCAGCGCCGAAACCGAACTCGCCGCCGTCGGTGAACCGGGTCGACGCGTTCACCATCACGACTGCGGAATCGACCTCGGCGAGGAATCGCTCCGCCGCCGCGACGTCCTCGGTCAGGATGGATTCGGTATGCCCTGTTGAATACCGGCGGATGTGGTCGAGTGCGTCATCGAGGTCGTCGACGACGCGCACCGAGATGTCGAGGCTCATGTGTTCGGTTGCCCAGTCCTCGTCGGTGGCCGGCACGGAGCCGGGGAACAGCGCCGCGACGGCCTCATCGGCGTGGATGGTGACTCCGGATGCCGCCAGCCGGTCGAGCACGGACGGCAGGAGCCGCTCTGCCGCTGCCCGGTGTACAAGCACCGTCTCGACGGCGTTGCACACGCTCGGCCGCTGCACTTTGGCGTTGTGGACGATCTCGGTCGCCCAGTCGAGACGCGCGGTCTCGTCGAGGTAGATATGTACGACACCCGCCCCGGTCTCGATGACCGGCACGCGCGATTCGGTGACGACCGCCTGGATCAGTGAAGCACTCCCCCGCGGGACGAGCACGTCGACGAGTCCACGCGCCTGCATGAGCTGCGTGGCACCGTCGCGACCGAAGTCATCGACCGTCTGCACCGCGTCGGCCGGCAGGCCTGCTGAGGTGAGGGCATCCCGGATCACGGACACGAGTTCCCGGTTCGTGTTCTCGGCTGCCGTTCCACCCCGCAGGACGACAGCGTTTCCGCTTTTCAGTGCGAGGGCGGCGATGTCGATGGTGACGTTCGGGCGAGCTTCGTAGATCGCGCCGACGACGCCGAATGGCACCCGCACCTGGTCGATCTTCACGCCGTTGGGCAGGCGGGATCCGCGGAGGGTCTGACCGACCGGGTCGGTCAGGGCCGCGATCTCACGCACGGCGGAGGCGAGGGCCAGGACGCGGCTTTCGTCGAGACGAAGGCGGTCGAGCAGTCCGGCGGCGAGTTTGGCTCGGTCCCCGTTCTGCAGGTCGACTGCGTTCGCGGCGAGGATGCGGCCGGTCCCCTCGACGACGCCGACGGCCAGGGCTTCGAGTGCGCGGTTCTTGACGTCGCCGTTCGCCGTGGCCAGGGCGCGGGAGGCTACTCGCGCTCGCCTCAACCGGTCGTGCACGCCGTTCACCAGTCCGGCGTCGACGGGTGCAGCCTCAGTTGTTGTGGTCATACTGCGATTTTAGCCGGAACGGCGGGCGCTGCCCGACCTTACCGCCGAGGGGTCGGTTCGAACCACGTACCCACGTCGTCGCCGTTCAGCGCCTGCGCCACCTGCGCGGTGGAGGTGATGAGCACACCAGCGCCGGCATCGGCCGCGAGTCGCGCCGCGGAGACCTTCGTCGACGCTCCCCCGGTTCCGACACCAGCTGCGCCGATGTCGCCGAACGTGACACCGCCGAGGGAATCGCCCACGGCAACCGTGCCGATCGGTTCGGCCCCCGGTTCAGACGGCGGCCTCGTGTAGAGGGCGTCGACATCGCTGAGCAGCACGAGTGCGTCGGCCGTGACGAGGATCGAGACGAGGGCGGCGAGCCGATCGTTGTCGCCGAACCGGATCTCATGGGTCGCCACGGTGTCGTTCTCGTTCACGATGGGCAGGATGCGCAGGGCAAGCAGGCGTTCCATCGCGCGTTGGGCGTTGCTCCGGTGAGAGTCGATCTCGAGGTCACCGGCAGTCAGCAGAACCTGCCCCGCGACGATGTCGTAGCGGTCGAGGCTGTCCTGGTAGCGGTAGATAAGCACGTTCTGGCCGACCGCCGCGGCGGCCTGCTGGGTTGCCAGGTCGGTGGGCCGCGACGTCAACTGGAGAAACGGCATCCCGATCGCGATCGCACCCGACGACACGAGGATGATCTCGGTGCCCCGGCCGTGCGCCTCCGCGAGGGCGTCGACAAGGTGGGCGATCTGACCCGCGTTCTTGCCGCTGATCGACGACGAACCCACCTTGACGACGACACGGCGTGCTGAACGGATGCCGTCGCGGCCGGTTAACGCCATGTCCTACTTGTCCTCGTCAGCACCGGACGCGGCTGTCGCCCGCGCCGCGGCGGCGGCGTCCGCTGCAGCCTGCTCGTCGGCCTCATACTGTTCGGTCCACATGCCGGACGCCTTCTCCCGGAGAAGTTCCGCCCGGGCGGCGCTCTTCGCATCCATGCGCTCGAAGTACTCCTCGCGGCGCTGGTTGCGCGTGGGCCGGTTGTTCGCGTCAAGTCGCGCGTCGAGCCCGCGGGGTGTGGTGATCATCTCGGCCGAGGAGGTCAGGGTCGGCTCCCAGTCGAAGATGACGCCGTCGCCCTTGCCGATGATGACCGTGGAGCCGCCGACGGCGCCGGCCTTGAACAGGCCGTCTTCGACACCGAGTTTCGCGAGCCGGTCGGCGAGGAAGCCGACTGCTTCGTCGTTGGTGAAGTCGGTCTGCTGCACCCAGCGTTCAGGTTTGGCTCCAAGCACCCGGTAGATGTCGCCGTAGCTCCCGCCCTCGACGACCACGGAGAACTTGGACTCATCGACGGGCCGCGGGCGGATGACGATACGCGGCTTCTCGGCGGCTTCGACCCGGCGCGCCTCACGCTCGGTGGCGACGAGGTCGCCGAGGGCGTAGGAGAGCTGACGGAGCCCTTCGTGGCTGACGGTGGAAATCTCGAACACACGGTAGCCGCGGGCTTCGAGGTCGGGCTTGACCATGTCGGCCAGGTCGCGGCCCTCAGGCACGTCGATCTTGTTCAGCGCGATGAACTGCGGGCGCTCGAGCAGCGGCAGCTGGCCTTCGGGAACCGGATAGGCACCGAGCTCCCCGAGGATGATGTCGAGGTCGCTGATCGGGTCGCGGCCGGGTTCGAGCGTGGCACAGTCGAGCACGTGGACAAGCGCCGAGCACCGCTCGACGTGGCGCAGGAACTCAAGACCAAGCCCCTTGCCTTCGCTGGCGCCCTCGATCAAGCCGGGAACGTCGGCGACGGTGTACCGGTTGTCACCGGCCTGCACGACGCCGAGGTTGGGGTGCAGGGTGGTGAAGGGGTAGTCGGCGATCTTCGGTTTCGCCGCGGACATCGCCGCGATGAGGCTCGACTTGCCCGCAGACGGGTAACCGACGAGAGCGACGTCGGCGACGACCTTGAGCTCGAGGGTGACGGAACCTTCCCAGCCGAGCGTGCCGAGCAGGGCAAAGCCGGGTGCCTTGCGCTTCGTCGTCGACAGGGCCGCGTTGCCCAGTCCGCCCTGACCGGCCTGCGCCACGACGTAGCGCATTCCTGGCTCGTCGAAGTCGATGAGTTCGTTGCCGTCGGCATCCTTGACCACGGTACCCACGGGCACCGGAAGCTCGAGTTCTTCGCCCAGCGTTCCGCTGCGGTGATCACCCATACCGGGGCCACCGTTCTGGGAGCTGCGGTGCGGCGAACGGTGATAGGCCAGGAGAGTCGTCACCTGTGGGTCGGAGACGAGGACGATGTCGCCGCCGTTCCCGCCGTTTCCGCCGTCAGGGCCGGCGAGCGGCTTGAACTTCTCCCGACGCACAGACACGCATCCGTTACCGCCGTTTCCAGCACGCAGGTGCAGTGTCACCTGATCAACGAATGTGGCCACGAGAGCCCTCCAAAAAACCTAGTACTTCGAAAATAGCGCTGTATCTGAACAACGCAGTGTCTGAAACAACTCAGGGGCGAGCCGAAGCTCGCCCCTGAGATGAAACCAACGGATGCCTATTCGGCTGCTGCCGTCACAATGTTGATGACCTTACGGCCGCCCTTGGCGCCGAACTCGACCGAACCGGCCGCGAGGGCGAAGAGGGTGTCGTCGCCGCCACGTCCGACGTTAACGCCGGGGTGGAAGTGGGTGCCGCGCTGGCGGACGATGATCTCGCCCGCAGAGACGACCTGACCACCGAAGCGCTTCACGCCGAGGCGCTGTGCGTTCGAGTCGCGACCGTTGCGAGTGGAACTCGCGCCCTTTTTGTGTGCCATGTCTGTTCTCCCTCAGGCTTTACTTGATGCCGGTGATCTTGACGCGCGTGAGCTCCTGACGGTGCCCCTGACGCTTCTTGTAACCGGTCTTGTTCTTGAACTTCTGGATGTGGATCTTGGGGCCGCGGAGGTTCTCGAGGAACTCAGCGGTGACCTTGACCTTGGCAAGCTTCTCGGCGTCGGTGGTGATGTTGTCACCATCGACCAGCAGAACGGCAGCCAGTTCGACTTTGCCGTCCTTGATGTTCTTGACCCGGTCCATCGTCACGATGGTTCCGACCTCTACCTTTTCCTGCCGGCCACCGGCGCGCACTACTGCGTAAACCACTTCTCGTACCTACTTCTCTGTGGAGCTGCACGCTCGCGAGCTCAATCTGTCAAAGGAAAATTCACTGTGCGGTAGACCCCAGCGGGAAGGGAGGTCAAGCTGACAGAAAACCATGGGCAAACGGGTGATAAGCCAACGTGCGCCAACAGGAAACTTTACTTCATCGCACCCAATCCCACAAATGCAACGGATGCCGTGTCGCGACTTCCTACAATTCTCCCATGGCCATCCTCATCGATCCTCCACGCTGGCCTGCCCACGACACGCTCTGGAGCCACCTGGTCAGTGACGATTCGCTCGATGAGTTGCACGCGTTCGCCGACGCGAACAACGTTCCGCGGCGCGGCTTCGACCTTGACCACTACGACGTTCCCGCCGCACGGCACGATGATCTCGTGCAGGCGGGCGCCGTGCCCGTGGACGGGCATGAGCTGGTTCGCCGGCTGATCGGGAGCGGGCTCCGGATCACCGCACGCGAACGTGCGGAACGGCGGCTCTCCCCCGAGGGAGACAGCCGCCGCTCCTAACTGCGGTTCTCGTCGGCAGGGTTCCTACTCACCCGTGGTGTGAGCCGTGTCGGCGTCGTGCACGACCGGCGTCCCGGTGAGGGCGGCAGTGGTCACGCGCCGACGGCGGGCGCGTCCCTTGCCCGGCTGCTTGGGTTCCGGCAAGGCGTCGAGCACAGAACCAAGCAGGTCTTCGGCCGCGCGGGCGTTGACGCGCTGCGGCTGGCGGGCCGGTTCGATCGGGATGTCGAGGATCGCCAGTGCCGGGGCATCCGTCAGCTTCTCGGCGGTCTCATCCTGGGCCGGCGAAGTCGTCTCAGCGGCGCCCTGTGAGCGCTGCTGTGACTTGCGGCGGTCGTTCCGGCGTTCGTTCCGCGACTCGTTGCGGGTGTCGGTGCGCGGCTCGTTGCGGGTGTCCGTGCGCCGTTCGGGAGTCTCGACTGCCGGAGCCTCGACGGCGGCTTCCTCTTCGCTGTGGTGCCCGATGGTGGATGCTGCAATCTTCGCGAGGGCGTTCTTGGCGTCGTCGGTGATGGCGTGCGTGGGCACCTTCGGCGCGCTGCTCACAGTGGATCCGTTGCCGTTCCCGTTGCCCGACGAGCTCCGCGCGTCGCCGCCTGAACCCTTGCCGCGACGCTTGGTCTCGGGCTGGGGGCTCTGGCGGTGCTTGACGATGGGGTCGTGGTGGATGACCACGCCGCGGCCGGCGCAGACCTCGCACGGCTCGCTGAAGGACTCGAGCAGCCCAAGGCCGAGCTTCTTTCTCGTCATCTGCACGAGACCGAGCGAGGTGACCTCGGCGACCTGGTGCTTGGTGCGGTCACGGCTGAGGCACTCGATGAGCCGGCGCAGCACGAGGTCGCGGTTCGACTCGAGCACCATGTCGATGAAGTCGACGACGATGATCCCGCCGATGTCGCGCAGGCGGAGCTGGCGGACGATCTCTTCCGCCGACTCGAGGTTGTTCTTCGTGACGGTCTCTTCGAGGTTTCCGCCGGAACCGACGAACTTGCCCGTGTTGACGTCAACGACGGTCATCGCCTCGGTACGGTCGATGACGAGCGAGCCACCAGAGGGGAGCCAGACCTTGCGGTCGAGCGCCTTCTCGATCTGCTCGGTGATCCGGTACTCGTCGAAGGCATCCTTCGTTCCTTCGTAGCGCTCGACGCGCTCGAGCAGGTCAGGAGCGACACCGCGGAGGTAGCTCTCGATGACTTCCTGCGCCTCGTCGCCGGCGATGAGCATCTTCTGGAAGTCTTCGTTGAAGACGTCCCGGACGATCTTGATCAGCAGGTCGGGTTCGCTGTGGAGCAGGGCGGGTGCCTGGACGGTCTCCATCTGCCTGCTGATCTCGGCCCACTGGCTGATCAGCCGGTTCACGTCGAGCGTGAGCTGCTCTTCGGTCGCGCCTTCGGCGGCGGTGCGCACGATGACGCCGACGTTGTCAGGGAGGACATCCTTGAGGATCTTCTTGAGCCGGGCGCGCTCGGTGTCGGGCAGCTTGCGCGAGATGCCGCTCATCGAGCCGTTGGGCACGTAGACGAGGTAGCGGCCGGGCAGTGAGACCTGGCTGGTGAGGCGTGCGCCCTTATGGCCGATCGGGTCCTTGGTGACCTGCACGAGCACGCGGTCGCCGGGTTTCAGAGCGAGTTCGATGCGACGCGGCTGGTTGCCGGTTTCGACGCCGTCCCAGTCGACCTCACCGGAGTACAGCACGGCGTTGCGGCCGCGTCCGATGTCGACGAAGGCGGCTTCCATGCTCGGGAGCACGTTCTGAACGCGACCGAGGTACACGTTGCCGATGAGCGACGCTTCCTGGTTGCGCGCAACGTAGTGCTCGACGAGCACACCGTCCTCGAGCACGCCGATCTGGATGCGGCCGTTTTTGGAGCGCACGACCATCTTGCGGTCGACCGACTCACGGCGGGCGAGGAACTCAGCCTCGGTGACGACGGGCCGGCGGCGACCGGCATCCCGGCCGTCACGGCGGCGCTGCTTCTTGGCTTCCAGACGGGTGGAGCCCTTGATCCGCTGCGGTTCGGTGATCAGCTCAGCTTCGCGCGGTTCACGGACCTCGCGCGGCTGGCGCACCTTGACGACGGTGTTGGCAGGGTCGTTCGAAGTGGAACGGCGGTCGTCGTTCGAGCGACGACGCGCTCGGCGACGCACGGTCGACGGCTCGTCGTCTTCGTCGTCGTCTTCGTCATCCTCATCGTCGATGCGTGAACGCGCCGGAAGCGGCTTGACGTCAGGAGCCTGGAAGAACAGAGCGGTCGTCGGCGGGCCGGTGAAAACCGGTGCGGACGGCGCCTCTTCTGCGACAGGGCTGTCGGCCGGCTCGGCGACCGAGGCAGCGACATCCGCTGCTGTGGGCGTCTCGACGGGCGCTTCGGCCGTCGGATCCGCCGCGGACGTGTGCGTCTCCGCCGCGTCCTGGCTCGTCTCGTCGGTTAGCTGGTCATTGGTGCTGTCTGAATTTTTATTCACCATTACTGGTGGACTCCTCATCCGGCGGGGCGACCGCGCCGCCCTTTCGGGAAATATCGAGCGGTGAGCCGCTTGCGCGTTCCCCCCGCAAATCCTGTATGTGAGTGACCGGCCCTCTGGCTCTAGCCCCACACCTTCTCTGTCGATCGTTGTGACCGACGAAACACTGTTTCCTTCGAACACCGGGTCTCGGCCGTTTCGTTACGACTGCCAACCCGATAAGCCTTCTGTTGCACGGGTCCAGGGCGCGGCCCTGTCCTCGTCTTGCCATTATCGCACGGACCGGGCCGTCGCCGTGCGCCGACCCGGCAGTTGTGGCATCCGCCATGCCATAATCCGGAGGGTGAGCTCCCACGAAAACCCGAGTCGCCCGGTCGGCTTCGCAGTTTTCCTGGTTGTCGCCGGTGTCGTGGGCTGGATCGCCGCGTTCGCGCTGACTCTTGAGAAGTTCGCCTCACTCGCGTCGCCGGGTGCTGCGTTGTCGTGCGACGTGAGCGTGCTCGTGCAGTGCAGCGCGAACCTCGACTCGCCGCAGGGTTCTGTCTTCGGGTTCCCGAACCCGATCCTGGGACTGACGGGCTGGGTCGCGCCGGTCGTCGTCGGCGTCGCGGTCCTCGCGGGAGCGCGGTTCGACCGCTGGTTCTGGCTGGCGTTCCAGCTCGGGGTGACGGCAGCATTCGCCTTCGTGGTGTGGCTCATCTCGCAGAGCATCTTCGTGCTCGGAACGCTCTGCCCGTGGTGCATCGTCACCTGGGCGGTCACCATCCCCGTCTTCTGGGTCGTCACCCTGGGGAACCTCGCCAGTGGCATCCTGCCCTCACCGCGCGGTGTGCGCCGGGTCGCTGTTGTGCTGTCGGGCTGGATCGTCGTGCTCACGCTCGCTTGCTACGTCGTGATCGCGGTGCTCGCCCAGTTGCGCCTGGATGTGCTCGGCAGCCTCTGAGCGGAGGCCTCAGCGTCACCGGAACGGATGCCACGACCCGGCAGTTGCGTTCCGGTGACGCAAACGCACGCTTTCAGGCGCCATAAGGGGCCTCAGCGTCACCGGAACGGATGCCACGGCCCGGCAGTTGCGTTCCAGTGACGCAAGAGCACGCTTACAGGCCGCGGGTTCTAACGGTTAGAGCAACACCTGATTATTGAAGGGTGTTGATCGAGATGAGTCCGAGGTTCTCGGAGCGGATGCTGGGCGATGTCGT
>NZ_JBEPSK010000015.1:0-77341 GCF_040548835.1 Mycetocola sp. 2940 | reverse complement strand
GACCTTGACCCGGATGCCGTCATCGCTCAGAGCGGAGAACTTGTACGTCCCAGCACCCTCGTCGATCACCTTCGTGAACCGGGCAGAGTACTGGTCAGGGCCCACACCGGCGGGAGCCGTGGTCTGGTTGATGCCCGAAACGCAATCCGTCGCGATGGACGAACCCTGAAGCTCGGTACCGGAGAAGTAGTTCACAGTCCACTGGGAGCTGATGCATTCGCCCGGGACGACGGGCTCGTCGGGGATGACCACCTGAACGGCGGGCGACGGTGCGGAACTCAGTCCGTCGGCTCCGACGGCCACGACGACGTAGTGGTATGTTTCGCCGGCCTCCACGGTGGAGTCGGTGAACGTCGGCGACGTGAGCGGGCTCGTGTTCACCGGGGGCCCGTCGACCGCAACGGTCGCGGTCGTCCCACGGTAGACGTTGTAACCGGCCGCAGCTGCAACGGCGTCCCAGGTGAGGAGCGCGTGGTCACTGGCGTCGACGGTGCCGGCGAGGTTCGCGGGGGTTGCCGGCGCCGTCGGCGCGCTGGGAACGGACACGCTCACGGCTTCGGAGGCTTCGGACGCCCGGTTTCCGAGGGCGACGACGACGTAGTAGTAGGTCGATCCCGCCTCGACGGTGCTGTCAGTGAAGCTGGGGGCGGTCAGCGGCTCGGCGTTGACCGGAGTACCTGACGCGTTCACATCGGCGGAGGATCCGCGGAAGACGTTGTAGCCGGTTGCGCCGTCGACGGCCTGCCAGCTGAGGTCCACGTCGCCGTCAGCCAGCACGGCTGCGAGATCGGTGGGCGCGGGAAGCGCCGCTGCATCGAGCTCGAAGATCTCGATGTAGTTGATCTTCGTGTTCCTGCCACCCTCTGCGTCGATGGTGAGTGTTCCGTCGGTCACCTCGACGGTCGCGACGGACTCGTCGTACTCGCGAGCCGCGGACCCGATGAACGGGGCGAGGAACTGGACACCCTCGGCGCGGAGCGCGTGGGTGCTGTCGTAATTGCCGGCGGAGGAGTCGCCGACGGCGGCAACGACGTTGTAGGTGCCGTTGGGGAGGTCATACTCCCAGACGCCCTTTTCGGTCGTGATGCCGGTTGCGGGGTTCGCGTTCGCGTTGTCGCCGTACTGCATGTGCACCAGGGAGGCGAGTCGCTGGTCGGTGGTCACACCGGTGTTGGTGCGCACTCGCGCGTTGAGCGAGAAGTCGAAGGCGGCTCGGTCGTCTGCGGTGATCCAGCCGGATCCGCGGGTCGCGTCATAGGCGAGGCCCGAGTCCTTGGTGTAGCCGGGCACCTCGGCGCCTGCGGCTGTCGTGAAGTTGATCTTGTCGACGAGCGTGCCCTCAGGGGACGCTGACGTCAGCGCGCCGGATGTTGCGACCGGGGAGACGTTCCCGCTGGCGTCGACGGCGGTGACGGCGTAGTGGTAACCCGTGCCGATGAATGTGGTGGTGTCGGCGAACGTGGTGGCGGTGATGGGGGTGGCACCGGAGATCGGGGGACCCGTCGTGCTCACCGGGCTGCTCGTTCCGCGGTGTACCCGGTAGCCGACGACGTCGGACTCGGGGGATGCCACCCAGCCGAGGTTGATGCCGGCCGGCGTTGCCTGCCCGAGGAGGTTCGTCGGGGCGGACGGGGCCGTGGTGTCCAGTTCGGTGACGGCGAACGAGTCGAACGCGTACACGATCGGCGTCGTGTCCGGCACGTTGCGCTTCGTGGCGAAGACGCCGCCGAACGAGTCGACCGCCGGCAGGTCCGTCCCGGTGAGGAGGGTCCCGTCGAAGAAGTTGGCGGGGACATCGAGTCCCGCTGCGAGCGGGACCACGGCGCCGGCTCCCAGGCGGTAGGCGGCGGTTGCCTTCCGTGTCACTGTGTTGACGTCGAGCTGGAGGGTGACGGCGGAACCGTTGGGGATGGTGGCTGTGGTCGTGTCGACGTTGACCTGGTAGGGCGCGGTGCTCGGAGAAACCGCGGCCACTTCGCGGGCCAGCTGGATCTGGCGGTTGCCCGATCCCGCCGTGGTGCCCGAACCGGCGATCGCGAGCTTGACGAAGTTGTCGTCGTTGGGGCCGAACCACAGGCCCGCCTGCGCCGAGTTGTACGCGGCGGGGCTGGTGACGGTGGTGGTGAGGCGCAGGACCTTGCCCTCGGCGCTCAGGCCGACACCCATCGTGTTGTCCTGCTGGTTGCGCGTTGCGCCGTTCCCGGCTGCCGGGTCGTTGTGGAGGTAGGCGATCCCCTTGGTGGCCGTGATGTTGAGCTTGCCGCCGCTCACCGAGAGGTTGCCGGGCTGATACCACTGCGGGTCAGCAGTCGATGGCTGGACCATTGTGAAGCCGGTGGGGATGTCGCCGCTGGCGTTCAGGCCACCCTCGGTTCCGTCGAAAGTGAGCGCCTTCGTGTTGCCCGGTGCGGCGATCTCGCCCGGCTGCAACGGCGAGTACGGGGTCGATGCCCAATCCGCCGTGTTCGCGGGGACGTCGGCTATGGGCAAAGCCTGAGCCGGCGTCGCGCTCAGAAGCGTGAATGTCAACGCGGAAATCGCGATGGTGGCTCCGGCACGGAGCCACCCGGTGGGCCGGGACTCGGGGGACGAATTGCGAGGCGACATCATTTTCCTTCTCTGCCAGGCACAGCGTCGCGAGGCAGCAGCCTGTGTGAGAGCAGGCTGATGAGAGCTCGGAGAGCGATGTCGGGCATCTTGGGCTGCAGCAACCGGTTAGCCGGCTGCTAGCATCTTCGGGATGGACCAGGTGGAGCGGTAAGGCTCGTCGCTTCAGGAAGCGCTGGCCACTGCTGTGAAATTACCGAACAATCCTCACGTTTATCCACGCAGACGCGGAATTGACCCTCGCACTGGGGGACATATCCCCCGAAACCGGTCGAAATCGTTTCAATTTGCGAGTGTGGCCCCTCAGGCCCGAGACACGGGTCGCTCCCTCGTCGGTGAATTGACGATCTCAGCGATGCAGGTCGCCCGCTGCGCCCAGTCCCCCACGCGGCGAACGGTCTCCAGATTCCTGTCGACAAGTCCCTGGTAGGCGTCGAGATCGTCGAGAATCGACCGCAGTTGCGCTGGAGCATCGCGCACGTCCGCTTCGATCACCGGGTTGTAGCCGAAGAGGGCGACAAGGTCTGCGGGGGCGTGACCGAGCACAAGGCATCCCGACGCCATGGACTCCAGGTAGCGGTGCGTGAACGTCTCGACAGCCCCCGCTGCTGCAGGGTGTGTCGTGGTTCGCGGAAAACAGACCGAGATCGCGGATGATGCGAAACCGTCGATGAGGTCGGCCCGACTCTCGAAGATGACCTGCCCGCTCACCGCCTCGTAGCGGAACTCTGCGTCGCCGAGCAGGCGTGCCCGGTGCACGGGCTCGTGCCAGGCGTCCCATCGCCGGCCGAGTTCAAGCACCCTGATCGGGCGCTCGACCAGGCGAACACCGGGTCGATAACGGGCAACCGACGTCGCCTCAGGAAGGTAGAGCAGGCGCCCGCCGAAGCCTCGCTCCCGCAACAGGTCCTGCGCCGCCGTTGACGTGCAGAGGACGACGGGCACCCGGAAGTCCCGGAGGAGCTCGATCCACTCCGCCACCGACTCCTCCCACACGTCCCACGCGAGGACGACCGGGCGACCTCGGATCGCGGCGTCCGCGAGGTGGTGTCGGCGGGGGCCCATGAGCGGCACCACGATCCGACGCTCACTGCGCCCCACCGGGTTGAGCCCGAGCCTGCTCACCACTTTCCCATACAGGCCACCCACCGGTACCGGTTCAGCGCCGTGGGCCGTCAACGCGTCCACGACTGCTTCAACGGGATAAAACGAGGGATGTGGCCACGGCCGGGGGCTGGCGACCAGAAACCCGCTCATGCTGCGTCGGGCCTTCGGTGGCGGCCGAGAAGGACGAGCACCCTGACGGTGCCGGGAACGAGCTGGAACACCACGATGCCGCAGAACAGGCTCAACGCCACGCCCGTCACACCGAACGGTCCGGCGGTCAGCAGCGATGCCGACAGCACGAAGATTCCCATGAGCACGGCGAGCAGCGCCTGAAATCGCAACCCCCGGGCATCCGTCAGGTACATTCCGGACGGGATGTAGAGCGCCTGAACGAGCACCGTTGCCCCGAGGATCCAGAACAGCTCCGGCGGGAACCGCACGGCGTTGTCGACGGCCACTCCGGAGAGCCAGGGTCCGAGCGTGACCAGCCCCACGGCACCGACAACGCCGACGGCCGCGACCACCTTGACGCCCGTCAGATACTGGGCGGCGCCGCTTTCCGCCCGCGCCCGCACGCCCGCGAATTCACCCCACAGCGACTGCCCGGCCACCTGGGCGATGGAGAACACCGGAAGGAAGGTGACCATCGCCGCGGAGTAGACGGCGACGTCGCCGAGCGTGGCCTGCCAGCTGAGGACGAGCCTGCCCGTCTGGAAACTCACCGGAAGTGAGAGTGACACGATCAGCATCGGCCACGCGGTGGCCCAGAGAACCACCCGTGGGCTTCCGGGCGCCGCCTGCGCGGCGCGGGTCGCCCGCACGACCCCGACTCGCGAAGCGACCGCCGTCGCCACCCAGTGCGAGACGAGGACGCCCGCGGTGGTCACGACGAGGGCGGCGAAGATCGTCGGCGCCCAAAGACTCGCCGCGAGCACCAGCAGCAGGGTGATGGGCGGGCCGATCCCCTGGATCCAGACAGACCAGCTGTTCCTCCGCATCCCGAACAGCACCGAATGCCCGAGCGTTCCGGGAATGGCAACGGCGAAGAGCACCATGGCACCCGCGATCCCCCAGTTCACGGTCGCTGAGTCGGGCAGACCGGTCAGTGCCGGCCACGCTCCGAGCGCCGCGATTCCGAGGACGGCGACGAGCACGGCCGCCCCGACGAGAAGGAGGACGCCGCGCGCCCGGGTGAGGGTCTCCCGGAACTCGGAGCCCCGGGCGGGGAGGGCGCCCGCGGCGTTGGCGACGGCCGCACCGACCCCGAGATCGATGAAAGGGAAGAGGAACGGCAGGGCTGCGATGAGCGAGAAAATCGCGTAGCCCTCGACGCCGTACGTCTCCGTGACCAGCCGGGCGGTGAGAATCGAGCAGATCCCGGTCAGCGGCAATACCGCCACCCGCGCTCCCGCAGACGAGAGGATCGCTCGCGCCGCGCCGCTGCCCTCCACCTTCGATCGCGGCAGCACCGCCCTGCCTGTCGACTCGCCCATCGGGGTCAGCGCCTGCCTTTGTGGGCGTATGCCGCACCACGGCGTCGAAGTTCACGGAAGCAGGCGATCGAGACCGCCGCCCCGAGGTCGATGATCCGCGACCCCAGCACCGGGACACCGTTGTGCACCCGCATGCGGTGCCACAGCCGTTCGCGATCGAGGAAACTGCTCTGCGAATGCACTCCGCCGAGCAGGAAATCAGCCACGAATCGCACCCAGGTGACCGGTTCAGCAACGGCTGCAGCGCGGATCGCGAGCTCCTGGTCGGCAGCGAAGCCGAACCGATCATCGAACCCGCCCAGGCGCTGCAGCAGGTCGCGGCTGAGATAGGTGGCAGGCCACGGCGCGAACCGAAACCCGAGCTGCAGTCGCCGCCGCCGGAACGGCGATTGCAGCGAGCCGGAGACGATTTCTCCGCCCTCTTCGACGTAACGGACGGCACCGTAGCCCCACTCCCACGTCCCGCGGGCCCACTCCTCTGACACGAACTCCACGACACCGGGGTCGGTGAAGCAGTCACCGGAATTGAGGAAGACCAGCAGCTCCCCGCTCGACCGCTCGATGCCCTTGTTCATGGCGTCGAAGATCCCAGCGTCCGCCTCCGACACGAAGTGCGCGTGAGTGTTCGACGCGACGTAGCCGGCCAGGAGCTCACAGGATCCGTCGGTTGACCCGCCGTCGATCACCCAGTGCTCATACGGGCTGCCGACCTGCGCGGCAACGCTCGACAGGGTCTTCTTCAGGCCATGGAGATCATTCAGGGTCACCGTGATCACTGAGATCTTTGGGAGAGCTCGCGTGGTCATATCCATCCTTCCTTCCCGCCTCACGGTCACGGCGTTCGGCTTCGCGTGGCAACCAGGCGACCACCGCGAGGGTGGCGGCCAGCGGCGCGAGGGTGAGCGGGCTGAACAACAGGTCCCATTCCGCGCCGATCAGCAACACCGCGACCGCCGCCATGAACGGCGTGCTCAACCGAAGCGAG
Organism: Mycetocola sp. 2940; assembly: GCF_040548835.1. Classification (NCBI taxonomy): domain Bacteria; kingdom Bacillati; phylum Actinomycetota; class Actinomycetes; order Micrococcales; family Microbacteriaceae; genus Mycetocola; species Mycetocola sp. 2940. The sequence continues at coordinate 71,149 of NZ_JBEPSK010000015.1, read as the reverse complement.
TCGAGCGACAGCAGCGTCTTCGCGATGAGGAGCACGAGAACGACCACGAGTGCGAAACCGAGAATGCCGTACGTGCCCCAGAATGTCCACAGCACGGAGTGGAAGGCGACCTCCCCCGATCGGAAGTAGCCGGACACCGTGCTGGAGTCCTGGAGGCTGCTGTCCGGGAACGGCATGGCCCGCACCGCCGTCGACCAGTCCGCAGACGATGGCGACACGCCCAGCCCGAGTCCGAACGGATGCCGCTCGGCGAGCGACCACGCCGCGGCCCACTCCGGGCGTGCGCCGAGCAGAAGGTTGCCGGTCACAGTGGACTGTTCGATCGTGCGCCTTTGAACCGCCTCGCCCAGGAGCCCCGCCGATGCCAGCGCCGACAGCAGCCACGCGAATGCCAGCACCCCCGCACCGAGGGCGACGCCCACGAGCGCTCGGGAACGCCGATGACGTCCCGGTTTCTCCCTCGACGAGCGCAGGACATAGATGACGACCGCTCCCGCGACCAGTACCTGGATCCACGACCGATACGAAAAGCCCGTCGATATCAGCACCAGAACCGCGAGCGCAGCCGCGTTGATCAGGAGTCCGCCACGGCTGACGAGACTGAGCACGATCACACTGACGGGCAGGGCAAGGCCATACTTCCACGGGTTCTCCGCAAAACCGGCACTCAGAAACGGTGCGGACACGATGAGCCCGGCCGCCCACACGATGAGGAACCTCTGGAGCCCGAGCACGGTGAGCGCCCAGAGTGCCGTAGCGGCCGTCAAAACAAGACCGACCAGCACCGATGCCTGGTACACCGCCAGACCCTGGTTGAAGGCCCTGCCGGGGTCGGCGTCCAGACCCGGATCGATCAGGAGGGCACCGTTGGCCAGGGCAAGGCCGGCCAGGGCGGTCACGGCCAAACCCGCCCGCGACGTCAGCCAGGGCCGGAGTGTCAGGGGAAAAGCAAGCAAGGCCAGAGCCACACCGAACGAGATGTTGGCGGAGAACGGCGTGCGGAACGACAGGAGAACAGTGACCGCGACGGCAAAGATCAGCGTGAGGTGTGACGGCTTTGCGGCCACGCCGGGGAACGCGTATCCCGGAGCTGCTCCGAGCGGGATGCCGGTGGTGGCGCTCATGGGGCCGCCCGGGACACAGCTTCGGCGACCAGGTCGCCGCCGGTCTCGCCCGAGAAGCGTCGCAACCAGTCGTCGATCGGTGCGAATGGCAGCGAACGCGCCTCCCACACCGCGAGCGCATACGCCGGCACCGAATCGGTCGATGCGAGCACGGCGGTGATCCCTGGGATACAGGCGTCTGCCACGCCGAGCGCGCGCGACGAGACGACAGCGGGAATGGACGCAGCGGCGGCCTCGACAAGCACGTTGCCGAACCCCTCCACCTTTGACGGCACCAGGAGCACCGAGTGCGGCGCGACGGTGTCGAACCAGCGATCCACCCAGCCGTGGAAAGAAATGGGCACGCCCAGCGACAGGGCCAGTCCGCGCATGTCGTCCTCGAGTGGCCCGACACCGAAGACGTCAAGTTCGACCGGAACGGCGTAGTCGCGTGTGAGAGCCGCAGCGACATGCACGGCGATCAACGGCCTCTTCTCGGGACTGAGACGTCCGGCAAAGACCAACCGCACCGTCCGGTCGGTCCCGGCGGATGCCTCGCGCGGCATCCGGCGCGTTCCGGTCGTGTCTGAGACGGGATTGACCACGACCCAGAGCCGTGAAGAGTCGAGGCCGTAGAGTGCGGCCATCTCCGCAGCGACCGGGTGAGAGACCGCAATCCACGATCCTGCCCGCCGGTACAGCAGTTTCGCGAGAGCGAGTTGGAACCTCGACGACCGGCTTGCCGTCGCCCGCTGAGGAACGTGCAGGGTGTGATCGCTGATCGTCACACTGGGACGGATGCGCTTCGGCAGCGTTGCGGCGACGATCAGCGCGAGAAGGTTCCAGAACGGCATCAAGGACAGGACGGCATCGGCGGGTGTGGCACGAAGCGAACGCCGCACCGCCGGAACGGACCCCACGAAGCCCCTCAACCGACTGCTCACGTCGACAACGTCGAGGTCCGCCGTGGCGAGGTCACGCTCCGTGGGTTTGGTGAGCAGGACGCGGACCCGATAGCCCCTCGCCTGCAGGGCAGACGCCCACCGGGCAGCCACGTACTCCGCACCCCCGCCGGAGAGGCTGGGGGCGAGGATCGCGACGGTGCCGGGCCGGGCCGTCACCGCGAGTCCCGGCTGATCGAGGTCGTTCGCTCGTACGCCATGAGCGACCGGCAGGCGATGGCCAGGAAGCTGGGTCCCTTGACGAGGTACCGCATCCGCAGTCTCTTCGGCTCCTGAGCGAGCCGCCACAGCCATTCGCCACCCAGACGCCGAAGAGCCGGTGGTGCCCGGCGCACGGTGCCGGCGGCGAAATCGACAGCGGCTCCGGCTCCGACGTAGACGCCGGGAGGAAGCACCGAGCGCCAGTGGGTGAACCACATCTCCTGTTTCGGAGCCCCGAGGCAGAGGAACACGATGTCGGCGGAGAGGCGATACAGCTCGTCCACCACCTCGACGGATCGCGGATCGTCGACGGCGGCCAGGTGAGGAAAGGGAACACTGACCACCCGGGCGCCCGGGTACTGTCTCTGCAGTCGGGCGACGGCGAGGTTACTCACACCGGCGCTGCCGCCGGCGACGGCCACCGTCCACCCCTCACGCTCGGACTCGCTCACCAGGAGAGGCAGCAGGTCGGCCCCCGTGTGCTGATGCACCCCCGTCGCCCCCAGAAGCCGGGCAAGCACCGCCAACGGAGCACCGTCGATGAGCCGGAGTGCCGCTTCCTGATAGGCCCCGCGGAACTCGGGATCCCTGTCGAGATCGATGGTCTGGTCGACGTTCGGCGTGATGACGAGCACCGGCTCAGCCGTCGTCCGCATGATCCGGATACGATCCAGCAGCACGTCCGTCGACTGCCAGAACAGCGGCTCCCCGGCAAGGGTCAGGCTGCCGTCCGGGTGCACGCGCAGCGTGGTGGCGGAGTCGGTCCGCTGCCTGAGGTCACTCATTCCGCGAGCATCCGGCGTAGATCTGGCCGACCACGGTGGGCGCACCGAGAAAAGAGACGGTGTCGAGAACGGCAGACCGGCTGATTCCTCCGGCGGATGCGATGCGGTCCGCGATCTCGGCCGGATCCCGCCCGGTCACGTATCCCGTTTCTCCGTCTCGGACGAGAGCGCCGGTGTCCGATCCCCGGGTCACGACCGGCACCAGGCCGGCAGCCATTGCTTCGACGAGGACGCATGGGTAGCCCTCGTACCCGGGATGCGAGGTCATGAGGAAGATCCCGCTGCGCGCCAGGGTCGTGGCGACCTCGGCTGGGTCGACCCGGCCGCGAACCTGCACCCGGGAACGGAGCGCGGCGGGCATCCGGGCGACCCGATCACGCAGACCGTGCAAGCGTGTTCCGGATCCCAGGACCTCGAGGGACCAGTTTCGGTCAGGATGTTCGGTGGCGAGTTGCTCGAACACGTCAAGCGCGAGAGCCGGGTCCTTCGGAACCTCGAGTCGGCCCACCCACACGATCTTGTCCGGGTCCCGGTCGCTGCGACCCGCGACCACGAGAGCGGGATCGAACCAGGTCGGGGAGAATCGGGTCCGCGGATTCCATCGGCGAACGGTCGCCGCATAGTCCTCGTTGAAGACGGTGACGGTCCTGGCGTTACGCACGACGGACGTCTCGAGTCGTCGATGCAGTCTGCTGAACAGCCGCCACAGAGAATCGGACGTGCCGCCGGTGAGGCCGTTCTCCTGGGTGTGGATGAAGTAACCCTGAGGTACCCGCAGCAGGAATCGCAGCGCGAACGCCACATCCATCCGGTGTGCTTCCACCATCTGCCGGGCCGGCAGGCGCGAACGGTACCGAAGCAGGCCGGCCACGAGGGAGATCGAGTGCGGGATCCTCCGTGACTGGTTCGCGGGGTCGAGTTTCGCCACCGGGAGGAACCACACGCTGCGCTCGCCGAACTGGTGTCGCTCCCAGGCGCCGAGGCGGCGTGCGGCCGGCCCTGCCCCCGTGTCGACACCCACGATCGCCAGTTCCAGCTCCGGGGGCGCGTACCGGAAGATCCCTCGCAGGCAGGTGTCGATCCCTCCCGGGGACGGTCGGGCCGGGTCGACCTGATGCACAACGATCCGATCCACCGCGCGGGGTCCGCCCGGCCAGTCAGAAGTTCGGACTGCCGGGGCGGTTGGGAGCGTCACTTCCTGAGCCTGACTCGCCGTGTGGCCTCGGGCTCTGCCTTGTAGCCGTAGGCGCCATACCCGAGCTCGTACCCGTACGCTTCGGACGTCCGCCCCTTCGTCGGCAGCATCGTGAGTACGACCCCCGAGACCGGGGCGCCGACGTTTGCCAGGGCCAGCAGTGCGCCCCTGAGCTGGTTCTTATGGGTCCGACCAGCCGCAACCACCATGATCGTGCCGCCCACCTTCTTGGCGAGGATCGCCGCATCGGTGACCGGCAGGAGCGGCGGTGAATCGAAGATGACGACATCGAACCTGTCGTTGAACTCGTCGATGAGCTGCGCCATCCGCGCCGACCCCAGCAACTCGCTGGGGTTCGGTGGAACATGGCCGGCGGGGAGGACGAAGAGCCCGGCCATTCCCCACGGCTGCATGACGTCGCGCAGCTCGGCTCGACCGATGAGCACATCGGTGAGCCCGACGATGCCTTCCAGCCCCATGTAGTCGGCGACCGCGGGCCGGCGGAGGTCGGCATCGACGAGGAGCACTCGCGACCCGGCGTCGGCGAGCGCAATGGCGAGGTTGGCACTCGTCGTGCTTTTGCCTTCGCTCTGGATGGACGAGGTGATCACGAAGCTGCGCTCAGCCCGCCCCACTTCGAGGAAGGAGAGGTTCGTTCGCAGGGTGCGGAACGACTCGGCCCGGCGGCTTTGCGGGTCGGCGTGCACGGTGAGCGGGGCGTTCTTCGCATGCGGGTCGAAGGCGATGCCACCGAGGACGGCCACATCGGTGACCTGCTTGAGGTCGCTTTCGTTACGGATGCGCGTCTCCAGCGTCTCGCGGAGGACGACGATCCCGAAACCGAGCAGCATCCCAGCGGCCGCGCCGAAGACGAGGTAGAGCGGAATTCTCGGACTCACCGGGAAGGCAGGAACGGTCGCTTCCTGGGCTGACGTGAGCTTGACGGGCGAGATTGCACCGTCCAACGCCGGGGTCTCGGTCTCTTCGACCACCGCGGCCAGGTTCTGCGACGCGGAGTTCGCGATGGCCGCGGCACGCGCGGGGTCTTCGTCGGTCACGGTGATGGCGATGATCGACGTATCCAGCGGTGCGGATGCGACGATCTGCTTCGCGAGAAGTTCCGGAGACGTGTCCAGGTCGAGCTGACGAATGACCGGCAGCAACACGAGCGGAGTCGACACGAGGTCGGAGTAGGTCCTCACCCTTTGCACGCTGAACGCATTGCCCTGCACGAGGTCAGATACGGTGCCCGCGGATTGCGTGGTCACGAAGACCTTTGCGGTGGCGCTGTATTGAGGCGTTTGCAGCATTGACAGGGCGGCGGCGGCTCCGACGCCCACAAGGATCAGGGCGACGATCATCCACCAGCTCTTGCGCAACACACGGAAGTAATCGCGAAGGTCCAAGACGAGGCCTAACTCAACGCGTAAGTATCGGGGTGGTACGCGAAGTATCAGTCATCGTGCCACAGTTGCGGCTAAACGCTTCCTCCCCAACCCGGGGGGCACGAGGGTCGGGCGGGGCACGAAATGGCAGTCAGCCGTCCGCCTTGGAATGCCCGGCCGCGGGCATCCTCAGCCGGGATTCTGGCCGCCAGAACACGCTCGCCGCCGATGACCACGGGCGAATGTCCGCGATCTAACGCCGATGCCGGGGGCCGCTCGCCCGGAGGGCGGCGGTGAGTCCGGCGGCGGTGAAGACAAGGGTGGAAAGGAGAAGAACGCCGAGGGGAAGAGTCCATGAGCCGGTGGCGTCATGGATCGCTCCGACGAGGAACGCGGCGGTAGCTCCCAGGGCGTACCCCACTCCTTGCACCATCGCGGAGAGCCGCCGGGCGTGCGTCCCGCTCATGGCGAGCTGTACGACGAGCACGAACACGATCGTGATTCCACCGCCCTGAGCGGCGCCACCCAGGAAGCCCCACAGAAGCCAACCGCCTGGAGCAAGCATCATTCCGAGCGGAAGGCTGATCCACAGGGCGGATACGAGCGCGAATGTTTTCGGGATGCCGATTCGCTGCGAAAGCAGGGGAACTCCGAGCGCGCCCACGACAGCGGCGATCTGGAAGATGGCCGAGCTGGCGCCGGCCTGGGCAGTCGAGTAGCCGAGCTCCTCTTCGAGAATGGTGGGGAACCACGCGGTAAGCCCAAAGTACGAGAACGCCTGGGCACCGAAGGCGAGCGCGAGGAAGATCGCGGAGAGGCTGCGCCAGGTGCGGGGTTCGCGCGGGGCGAGCGGGATGCCGCGGGTGTCGATGGCGATCGTGGCGAAGGCGTCGGTTTCGAGCGCAGGCTTGAGCGGCCCCCAGTGGAACGCCCGTCGTGGTCCTATCGCCACCAACCATGCCACGGCGGCCAGTATCACGAAACCAGTCCAGGCGAGCAATGCTCCACGCCAGCCGAGGACGTTGGCGAGCGGCACCGTGGCGAGCGTGGTGATCATCGAGCCCACGTTCAAAGCCGAGGTGTAGGCGCCGGTAACGATGCCGATCTGACGGGGCGCGATGTCGCGGCGGATGATGACCGGAATCACCACGTTGCCGATGGTGATGAACGCTCCCATCAGGATGGTGCCAACCAGCAGGGCTCCCACGTCTCCCGCAGAACGCACGATAGAGCCGACGCCCACGCCCAGGATCGCGATCGTCGTCGCGAGGTTCGCACCTGCCTTGCCCACCAGCAGTGAGGCGAGAGGCGTCATCAACGCGAAGCACAGCACCGGCAGGCTGGTGAGCAGGCCGACCTGGGCCGCGGTCAGCGACAAGTCGTCGCTGATCTCGCCGGCGATGGGTGCGACAGCGACGATGGGCCCCCGGAGGATGAAGCCGACCGAAATGATGCCCATCAGAAGCAAGACAGGAAAGCCCGCCCGAGCGGCACGATTCATCGGTTTCATCCCTCGTTCCAGCGCACGTTGGGGCAAGCTTGTTCCCGGGTGAGCCGCTGGCGAGCCGTCGGCTCGGCGCGCCCGTCACGCATGACGGTGCTCGTTCGACCCATCGATGTCCTGCACCGCTTCCTGGAAGTCCTTGATATCGGCTCAGGGTCAACTTTACCGGGGCTCGGGGACCGGCCCTGACCGTTGCGAATCTCGGAAGCGGCGAGGATGTCGAGCGCCCAGGCTACATCCGCTGGAGTCGGGCGGACGGTCAGCAGCATACGACGCCATAATCGGGAAATAGCGCAACGAAGGAGTGACATGGGAAACACGGAATCACGCGTCGTCGAGGGATGGACCGGTCGACTGTTCGAAGACTTCACCGTCGGCGACATCTACTATCACCCCTTCGGCAAGACCGTGACGCAGGCCGATAACCAGACCTTCACGCTGGCGACGCAGAACGTATCGAAAACGCACATCGATGCGAACTTCGCCCTCGCGACCGAGTTCGGAAAACCCCTGGTGAACTCGACCTTCATCCTCGCCCTGGTCACCGGGCAGTCAACGATCGACCTCTCGATGAACGTCTTCGCGAATCTGGGCTGGGACGAAGTTCGGCTGCCCCATCCCGTGCTCGAGGGCGACACGATTTACTCCCGCTCCAAGGTTCTCAGCCTGCGGGACTCAGGCTCCCGACCCTCGGTGGGCATCGTGAAGGTCGCAACGGAGGGCTTCAATCAGGACGGCACAGTGGTGATCTCGTTCTTGCGGACCTTCATGATCTATCGCCGCGGGTTCCTCCCGGGGGTCGAATCGGCGCGCCCCGCCGAAGACTCGCTTCCCGACATCGCGGTTCAGGCATGACTGGCTCGCGCGGGGCTTCCGCAACAATCGCGAATGCGTCCATGGCTCTCTTCGTGCCAGGCGACCGGTTCGGACCGGTTCGCGAAAGCGCAGCAGTCTCGGTGCGGTTTACGGTGTGCGGCCGGTACTCATGTTTTCGGACCGACGGGAACGACAAGCGTTGCTTCCCCTGCAACAGAACTTGTTGCCGACACGGCTGGAGTCGATGAGCGGCTCACTCCGACGACGACGGGTGCCATCAGCAGCTGCCGGTGGCTTCGTACGTGTCGAGAACGGCGACTTTCTCAGCACTGGCGGAGGTCTCGTCGAAGCGGTAGGTGAGCCATTCGCGGACCAGACGGCGGGCCAGTTCGGCACCGATCACGCGCTGGCCGAGGGCGAGCACCTGCGCGTTGTTCGACAGCACGAGGCGCTCGACCGAGAAGCTGTCGTGGGCGACGGATGCGCGCACGCCCTTGACCTTGCCGGCCGCCATCGCCACACCCATCCCGGTGCCGCAGATCAGCAGGCCCCGGTCGGCCTCCCCTGCCGCGATGGCCTCACCGACGGCGACGCCGACCCGCGGGTACGGGGTGTGGCCGTCAGCGTCCACGCCGACATCGGTGACGCTCTCGACGAGGTCGTTGGCGAGGAGGTCCTTCTTGAGGATCTCTTTGTAGTCGAATCCGGCGTCATCGGATCCGATGACGATACGAAGCTTGTCCATTTACTTTTCCTGTTCCTTGAGTACGGTGGCGAGTCTCTGCACGATGATCGCGAGCGAGTGCGCTCCGGCGTCCGGGGTGCCGAGCGATTTCTCGGCGTGGGGCCGGGCCCGACCCATCCGCGGCAGTAGATCGGCGGTTGCGGCGGCAGCAGCGGTGGACGCGTCCGCGGCGATCGCCCAGGCGGCGGCGAGCCGCGCTCCCCCGTCGATCTCACGCGACAGGGTGTCGGCGAAGGGCACGAGCGAGTCGACCATCGTCTTGTCGCCCGGCACGGCGCCGAAGGTCAGGATGCTGTCCTTCGCACCCTGCACACCGGCAGCGACCGCAGCTCGGGTCGGTGCGGCCGTGTCGCCGAGCGCCGTGGCGACAGCGGTGAGCGCGGCACCCCAGAGCGCACCGGACGTTCCGCCGGCGCGGTCGGACCACGCATCAGCGGCACGGGTGAGCACGGTCTCGGCGCCGGCGCCGCGGTCGAGGGCGTCATGCGCCGCGACCTTCGCCGCCTGCGAACCACGCTGCATCCCGATCCCGTGGTCACCGTCACCGGCGACCGCGTCGATCCGGCCGAGTTCGTCGACGTTCTCGTCGATCACCTCGGCGATCGCGTCGATCGCGGCGACGGCGATCCGGGCGGCGGCCTGGGATTCGGGGCTCGCGTCCGGGATCTCATCGACACTGTCAGCGCTGTCGACGACGGGCGCCTGCTCGGCCGCGGCGACGGAACCCTTGCGGTAGGCGGGCGTGTCGGCGGGGGCACGCCAGAACGTTTCGAGTTCGTCGTCGAGCCAGAACAGGGTGAGCGAGACCCCGGCCATGTCGAAGCTCGTGACGAGTTCGCCGACCTCGGGGTCGACGACGGTGACGCCGGCGTCAGCGAGGAGCTCGGCGACCCGGCGGTACACGACGAACAGTTCCTCGTACTTGACCGAGCCGAGGCCGTTGAGGATGACACCGGCACGCTGCCCGTCGGCGGAGTCGATGCCGTCCGGGAGTTCGGCCAGGAGCCTCGTGACGAAGAGTTCGGCGAGGCCGTCGGCGGTGGGGACCCCGGTTTCATCGATCCCGGGCTCGCCGTGGATGCCGATCCCGACACCCATCCGGCCTTCGGGCACGGTGAACAGCGGCGCGTCTGCTCCGGGCAGGGTGCAACCGGTGAACGCGACCCCGAACGACCGGGTGCGCTCGTTCGCGAGCGTGGCGACCCGGACGACGTCGTCGAGCGAGTAGCCGGCTTCGGATGCCGCGGCGGCCGCCTTGAACACGGTCAGGTCGCCGGCGATCCCGCGGCGTTTATGCTTCTCAGCGACCGACGCGCTGGCGATGTCGTCGGTCACGACAACGGTCCGGCAGTCGATGCCGTCGGCGATGAGGCGCTCCTGCGCCTGGGTGAAGTGCAGCACGTCGCCGGCGTAGTTGCCGTATGTGAACAGCACACCGCCGCCCTGGGACGCCGCCGCGCCGACCGAGTGCACCTGCTGGGCCGAGGGCGACGCGAACAGGTTGCCCATCGCGGCACCATGAGCGAGACCCTGGCCGACCAGGCCGCCGAACGCCGGGTAATGGCCCGACCCGCCGCCGATCACGACAGCGACCGATCCGGGTGTCGAGACCGTGCTCCGGATGACTCCCCCGGTCACCCGGCGAACCTGGGAGGCGTTGGCGGCGACGAAACCGTCGATCATCTCGTCGGCGAAAGCGACCGGGTCATTGAACAGGCGAGTCATATGCGAGAGCTCCGAAAATAGATGAGGTGAAAGGTAGAAGAATACGGAAAGGAGACGTGGGCCGTTCGATCGGGATCGTCCTTCATCGAAGGTCGCGCAGCAGCAGCGTGACGAGCAAGACCATCGGAATGCACGCGACGGTCGCGACTGCGACCGTGTCGCGTGCGAGCGGCACGGCTACTCCGTATCGGGCGGCGTAACTGAACACCATCTGGCCGGTGGGGAGAGTTGCGCACAACACCGCCGCGAAGAGCGGCACGCCCTCGAGTCCAAAGATCAGCGTCGCGGCAAGGTAGGCCGCCAACGGCATGACGATGAGCTTCATCGCGGATGCAATCGCGACCTGCGCGGTGTCTGCGCGATCCCCGGATTTCCCAAAGCCGACAAGTGAGACGCCGAACGCGATGAGCACGACGGGAATGGCGGCGTCAGCGACCAGGTCGATCGGCGCCATGAGCGGATCGGGCACCGTGAGGTCCGACGCGGCAACCGCCAGGCCGAGGGCCGCGGCGATGATGATCGGGTTCGTCACGACGCCTGCTGCGATCGATCGCACAGCTGTGCGCTCGCCGCTCGCGTGCGACAACAGCAGCGCCGGTGTGGCCGCATAGAACGACATCCGGTTGAGCGCCAGATGGCCATGTCCTCCGAGCACTCCAGCCCTCCCGAGGAGAAAGCCGATGAGTATGGCGACACCGATGATCGAGAAGCCGGTGAGAACGCCCTCCATCGGCTAGCGCTTCGGGGGTCCCCAGAGACTGTTGCGGCCGGTAGCCGGATCGACCCACAGTGCGCTTCCGTCGTCTGCGACCGTCGGGCCCGGCAAAGGCGACACGTACTCGAGACGCGTGCCGTCCAGCGCTCCCTTGTCGGTGAACCAGAGAAGAATTCGGCCGTCGTCAGTGAGAGCTTTGCCGTCGTCGGCCACCCCGATCGCGGCGAGCTCTTCCATCCGCCCTTCGGGGTCCGCCGTGCCGGGGAAGCCGAAGTGATGCACGCCGATCTGTTCGGGCCCGTGCGTGCCTTCCCCGGTCACTTCCATGAGTTCGATGCGTGGAGGGCCTTCGAGGGAGAACGAGATGCGCGCGTCGTGGAAATGCGGGCATGGGTCGACGCGGTCCTGGTAGTTCTGGGTGCGATACCGGGCGATGGGGCTGAATGTGTAGCCCGTGACGGCGGTCCAGCGCTCGATCGCGGCCTCCAGGTCGGGGACGAGGATACCGATGTGCTCGATGAGTGGGGCGGACATGAGTTGTGCTCCTGAGGTTGGAGGGATGGGAGGGGCTAGCGGGGAAGACAGTGACGGATGCCGGCGAGCAGGGTATCGAATCCGATCCCGGAGCCGGCCATGGGTGGGAACATGCTGGTCGTGTAGCCGACGGCCAGACCGGCGTCCGGGTCAGCGAACGCAACCGAGCCGCCCGCCGCTTCATGCCCGAACGAACTGGGCCCGAGAAGTGGCAGCTGTGGGAAAGGCAACTGCACACCTGAGCCGAAGGCGATGGGGATTCCCAGAACCGCGTCGGTGCCAGATGAACGTTCTGCCACCAGACGTTCGCGCCCGGCGGCATCCAGCACGCGCACTCCGTCGACAGAGTCAAGAGTGGCGGCGAAGAGTCGAGCCAGATCACGTGCGCCGGCGACGCCGCCGACCGCGGGGAATCCCGCCGAGGTGAACAGGGGCGCGTTGTAGACGTCAGTCGTGCGCGCCAGACGTCCGATCTGACCGACCGGGATTCGGGATCGAGCGGCCGTCTCCATCGAGCGCTCAGTGACCGCGATCCGGGGGCGCAGGACCGGCGCAAGTCGATCCCGCACCTGTGCGGGCATGCCGATCCAGAGGTCAAGCCCGAGCGGAACAGCGAGATGGTCGGCCACAAGGTCGCCGACGGAACGGCCCAGCGCGCGGCGGAACACGCCGTCGAGCAGTGTGCCGAAGGTGAATGCGTGGTACCCGTGTTGCGTTCCTGGCGCCCAGTAAGGCTCCTGCGCACCGATGGCGACATCCTCCGCCCCGCTGGCCAGTTCCTCCAGACTGAGTTCCGCGTCGACAGCGGGCAGTCCGCTCCGGTGCGACAGCACCATGCGTGTCGTGATCGACCGCTTGGTCGGTCGATCGAATTCCGGCCACACGTCGGAGAGTGGAGCGTCCAGATCGAGAGAACCCGCATCATGCAGGCGAGCGGCGACGATCGCCGCAATGGCCTTGGAGATCGAGAACACCGGTTGCAGGGAATCAGCGCGATAGTCGCCGGCGTGGAGGTCTACGACAGGACGCCCATCCAGGTAGATCGCCAGTGCAGCACCCCCACCCGCTTGGGCTGCGACGACCCGAGCGAGGATGTCACGCAGTTCCGAGAACGGTTCGTCGGCGGTTCCCGTTGCCGGAACGGATTCGATAGACGGCGGCGCGAATGCCATCAGCCGTAGATCCGTTGGAGTTCGCGGCGGTAGAAATCGAGGCCCTGGCGGAGTTCGACAATCGGTTGAGGCGAGTTGTCGATCTCTTCGATCGCCCAACCGGCCCAGTCGTTGTCGCGAAGGATCCGCATCCACTCAGACCAGTCCACGATTCCAGCGCCCAGGATCCGGAAGTTCTTCAGCATGATGTCATGGCGCGCCTTCGGATCGCCGCGCAGGGTGTGTCCGCCGAGCGGTCCGATGCAGTCCTTCCAGTGCATGGTCGGGATCCGGTCGATGTGCGAACGCAGCACAGCTACCGGGTCGCCGCCGTCGAGCGTGATGTGGCCGGCGTCGGGGCAAAGCTGCACTGTTGCAGGGTCGGTCAGCGACAATACTGTTGCGATGTCCTCGTTGCGCGCGCAGATGGAATAGGCATCCGTGTGGATGGCAAACTTCACACCGAACGGGGCGACGACAGCCGCAAGACGGTTCAGGTGATCCGCGTACTTCTCGTGGACCTCGCGCGCCACCGGAGCCGAGAAGTCTTCCGGGGTTGCCGTGTCATCCGGGCTCGCATTGCCGAATCGTGACCGCGGAACGCTGCCCAGGGTGATCGTCGCGGCACCGACGGCGACCAGAAACCGTGCGTGCCGCTCGAAGTATTCGTCCGCCCGCCCTTCGAGAGCGGGGTCCGCCATCGCTTCACCGATGTAGGTGCGACCGGGCGAGTAGCTCGACGTGAGAACCAGCCCACGATCGGCCACCGCGTCAGCGAACGCGGCAGCGCTGCCGTATGCGGTGATTGCCGTTTCGAACCCTCCCGGATCGGGAGCCAGCTCGACCCCTTCGACTCCAGAATCACGGGCGGCGTCGAGCATCCCGTCGAAGTAGTGTTTCGGGTTCTCGTTCACCGCTGCCGCCCACTGTGCGTGCGGCAGGTGGGGGGTGAGCCCCCAGAACGACGATTCGAAGAAGGTGATGAGGTTGGTGCCAAAGCGGATGCGGTCCCCGGTAGGCACGATCAACCCCGCTTTGCCGGCACGTCGACCCAGGCACCGGTCTCGGCCGACAACGCGACCGCGTCGATGACGCGCTGGACGTGCACGGCGTCAGTGAAGGATGGCTGCGGGGTTTCGCCCGTCGTGATGGCGCGAACAAATTTCTGGAACTGAATCGCTGAGACCTCGACGTAACCGGTTCCTAGTCCGGCCAGCTTCCAGAACCCGTCAGGGTGCTCCGAGTTCGTGTGGATGGTGCGGAAGCCCCGGTGATCGGCGGCCTCATCGACATAGGAGACGGTGAACTCCTCCCGACGGTTCCAGTCGAACTGCGTGGCACCCTTCGATCCGTCCAGTTCGAAGTACACGCGATTCTTGCGCCCTGAGGCGAAGGAACTGACGGCAAACGTGCCGATCGCGCCGGAGGCGAATTGGGCCAGCCAGACACCCCCATCGTCGATGAGGTCACCGTCGACGCGCTCGGCATCGGGAACCCAGCCCGACTGAGTGCCGTCGCCCTTGGAGCGGAGCAACGCGCACACCCGCGTGATGTCGCCAAGCAGATACTCGCCGATGTCGACGATATGCGAACCGATGTCGCCGGCGGTGCCGGAACCGCCCGTGGCTTTCGTGGCGCGCCAGCGGTTCGGATCCGCGGTGAAGCCCGTCTCCTGGAGGTAGCTGGCACGGAACTGCAGCGGCACGCCGAGAGCTCCGTCGTCGAGCAGATTCTTGGTGAAGGTGATCGCCGGTGTGTGGCGATAGTTGAATCCGACCTGCGCCACGACGCCGGCCGCGCGAGCCGCCTCGGCCATGACTTCGCCCTCATCCGAAGAATTCGTAATCGGCTTCTCGCAGAAGACATGCTTACCGGCCGCGATTGCGGCCAGGGCGATCTCCTGATGCAACTGCGGCGGAGTGCAGATGTCGACGATGTCGATGTCATCACGCGCGATGACCTGCCGCCAGTCGGTCGCCGATTCTTCCCAGCCGAGTTGGGCGGCGGATGCTGCGGCTACGACCTCGTCAACATCGACCAGGACCTTGCGGACGACTGTTGCCCCGATGTCACTGGCGATGGGCGCGAGCGCGTAGGCGAGGCTGTGGGCTCTGCCCATGAAACCGCCTCCGATGAGTGCGACGTTCAGATTCTTCACGTGGTATCCCGATTCTCGTTCGCGCAGTACGGCAATCCGCCGACGCCTGTCAACCTTCTCGTGCTGCACGACGGCCCGTCTTGCCTGCCGGAGACCGCCGATTGACCGCGCGTGCCTCGTTGGTCCCGCCCGTGGGTAACCTCGCATGGCCATGGGGCACCTGCCTCCGCAGACGCGCAGGCGGCCCCTCCGTCAGGCGATGTGACGGTCGATGCTCAACGGCAGGACGTATCCGGCCGCACCGCCGCTGGTGTGGACTGCTGAGCGATAGGCCCGGGGTGACAGTCCGTACGCTGCCTTGAAGAGCCGGCTGAAGTGGGCGGCGTCCCACAGGCCCCAGCGCGATCCGATCGCGCTGACCGGGATGGCCGCGGACGATGTGTCGGCGAGGTCGACACGGCAGTGTTCGAGGCGGCGGGACCGGGTCCATCCTCGAACGGTGAGGCCTTCGCTCTCGAAGAGGCGGTGCAGCGTCCGTGTCGACACGTTCTCGTGGCTGGCGATCCGGTCGGGAGTGAGGTCCAGGTCTCCGAGGTGGGATTCGATGTAATCCTTGGCGAGTTGCAGCATCCGGCCGCGACCGTGGGCATCCGGTGCCTGTCGCCCGTCGACGCACAGCAGGGCCATCAGACCGACGATGTGCTGCGCGAGTTGTGCGGGGTTCGCGGGGAAGTAGTCCGGGCGCTGGGCGGCGACGCCGTTCAGCAGGTGTCCCACGAGGCTCGCGGTGCCCTCGGCCGTTGACCAGATCTGTCCGTCTGCGGAATCCATCGACGAGGCATGTGGGCCCAGCGTCCCGGCCGGAATCCGGATCACGAGGAGTTCTGCCGAATCTCCCGTGTGGATTTCCAGGGGGGCAACATTGCGGATGACGGTGAACTCGGCATCCTTGAGTTCGGTCACGCCGCTCGGGCGGACGGCGCTGGCGGGGCCGCGCAGGGCATATAACGCGAGGAGCGGCCAGCGGGCCGTGTTCTCAAAGGTGGGACGGACCGTCAGAGAATGCCCGGAGCCCAGGTGGGCGATCTCGAGCTGGTCGAAACTGCGGTTGCTCAGCGCGGACTGCTCGCTGCGTGATGTCACGGGGGTCGGGATCGAGGACTGCATTGTTTACCTCCTTGTAAACGGGACGAGCAGCCAGCGAGCGAACTTACACGTGTCAGGTGCTGGCTTACTCGTGTCAAGTTACACACCTTGTCGCTTGAGCGCAACAAAGAGACGCAACTGAGTTGACGACGACCGCCTGGAAACCCGTGCGTAGGCAGACTCCCCCAGACAACGGCGCGACTCCCACAGACAACACGCGCAATCATGACCGTTCTACCGTGAGAGGAAAGAAAGCAGGCCCCCGCGCATGTCCGCTCCCCTGATCGACCACATCGGCATTCTGGTGCCCGACCTCGAGTCCGCCATCGAGAAGTGGGAGCGTGCCACCGGCTACACCTTCAGCCCGATCGCTCGCTACCGCACCTCCGGCTACAGCGACGACAGCGACGTGACGCCGCACGACCACAATGCGCGATTCGCCGTGTCCCGCGAGGGCACGCCGCATATCGAACTCCTCGAGGCTGCCGGCACCGGCAGCCACTCACTGGCACGCCTGGGGCCGCACCACCTTGCGGTCCGCGTCGCGAGCGCCGAAGCCGAGGCCGAACGCGTCCGGGACCTGGGCCACGATATCGACACCTGGGCGCGGATGCCCGACGGGTCCATGCACATCTGCTTCACCGCACGTCAGGTCCTCGACGGAGTTGCTCTCGAGTTCATTTCGGAGTTTCCCGGCCCCATCGTTCTCGATGACGGTTCGCTCCCCTGGCGTGACCCGGAAACCGGGCGCGCGTCGCTGTGGGGGGAGCCCCAGGAATGACCGACCCCGCAACGGCCGTCGCGGACGCGCTTCGCTCAGCGATCGACGGCGAGGTCTCGATCAGTACGAGCCGGCGCGCGCAGTACTCGTCCGATGCGTCGAACTATCGCGTTCCACCGTCGGTCGTCGCGTTCCCCCGAACGACCGATGAACTGGCGGCGATCACGGATGTCTCGCGCGCCCACGGTATGCCGCTCACCCTGCGCGGAGCCGGCACATCCGTGGCCGGCAATGCGATCGGCTCCGGCATCGTTGTGGACACGTCGAGGCATCTCAACCGGATACTGGAGATCGACGCCGACTCCCGGACCGCGCTCGTCGAACCCGGTGTGGTGCTGAGCGCGCTCAACTCCGCTGCGGCGCCTCACGGACTGCGTTTCGGTCCCGACCCATCGACCCACGCGCGCGCGACAGTCGGCGGCCTCATCGGCAACAACGCGTGCGGAGCTCACGCCCTCGCCTACGGTCGGACCGCCGACAACGTCGTGTCGCTTGAGGTGATCGACGGCACCGGCCGCCGGTACGAGGCGGCCCAGGATCTCAGCGTCGTGCCCGGGCTGCGGTCGCTGGTCGATGATGAGCTCGAGATCCTCAGGCTGGAATTCGGGCGCTTCGGTCGACAGGTCAGCGGGTATTCACTCGAACATCTCCTGCCCGAGAACGGCACGCGCCTCGCCCGCGCCCTGGTCGGCACTGAGGGCACGGTCGCGACCATCCTGCAGGCGCGCGTGAGGCTCGTCCAGGTACCCGTCGCCCCGGCGCTCGTCGTGCTCGGATATCCCGACATGGCGACGGCCGCGGATGCTGTGCCCGCCCTCCTGGCGCACCGTCCGTTGGCGATCGAGGGGCTGGACGCGCGTCTGGTCGATGTCATCCGTCGCCACAAGGGGGCGAGCCGGGTCCCTGAGCTTCCGGCCGGCGGCGGTTGGCTCCTTGTCGAGGTCGGCGGAGAGTCCGCTGCAGAGGCGCTGTACGCCGCCGGGCTTCTCGTGCAGGATGCCGCCACCACGGCGGTTCGCGTCCTGCCCGCCGGGCCGGAAGCGGCCGCGCTCTGGCGCATCCGTGAGGACGGCGCCGGTCTGGCGGGACGCACCGCTGCGGGAACGCAGGCGTGGCCAGGCTGGGAGGATGCGGCCGTCAGCCCCGAGCGACTCGGTTCCTACCTGCGCGAGTTCGAGACGCTCATGGACGACTACGGGGTCTCCGGCCTGCCATACGGACACTTCGGCGACGGCTGCATCCACGTGCGCATCGACATCCCGCTCGAACGCGACGGCTCCGTGCTCCGATCCTTCATGGTCGACGCGGCGAAACTGGTGACCTCGCACGGAGGATCCCTCTCCGGGGAGCACGGCGACGGCCGCGCCAGGGGCGAGCTCCTCAGCCTCATGTACTCGCCCGAAGCCATCGCCCTGCTCGGACGATTCAAGGCGCTCTTCGACCCGAACAATCTCCTCAATCCGGGAATCATCGTCGACCCGGCACCGCTTGACGCCGACCTGCGCCGGCCGCGGGCGTTGCCCGTCGTACGGGTGAACGGCTTCGCCTTCACCCACGACGACGGCGACTTCACCAAGGCCGCGCACCGCTGCGTCGGGGTAGGAAAGTGCCGGGCCGATTCGGGGGCTTCCGGCGGATTCATGTGCCCCTCCTACCAGGCGACGATGGACGAGAACGACGTGACCCGGGGCCGGGCGCGTGTGCTTCAGGAAATGATCAACGGCGAACTCGTCAGTGACGGGTGGCGATCACAGGAGGTCCACGACGCCCTCGACCTCTGCCTGAGTTGCAAGGCGTGTTCCCGGGACTGCCCCGCCGGTGTGGACATGGCGCAGTACAAGTCCGAAGTTCTTTACCGGAGCTTCCGCGGCCGCCTTCGCCCGGTCAGCCACTACGTCCTCGGCTGGCTTCCGCGCTGGGCCCGCCTCGCCGCGATTGCCCCGCGACTGGTGAACGTCGTGGCGGGAGTCCGGCCCCTCGCGAAGGTCGGTCTTCGGCTGGGCGGCATGGACAGTCGGCGCGAAATCCCCGCTTTTGCGGACCGCACCTTCCGACAGTCGCGGCGGGGCGTCGCCAGCCACGATCCGGGCTGCGGTCATCAGGCGCCACACGTGGTGCTGTGGGTCGACTCGTTCAGTAACTCCTTCACGCCCGGGAACGCCGGTGCAGCCATCCGGGTTCTCGAGGACGCCGGTTTCCACGTCGTTGTGCCCGATGAGGACGCGTGCTGCGGGCTCACCTGGATCAGCACCGGTCAGCTCGACGGTGCGCGCCGCCGCCTCTCCCGTCTGCTGGACGTCCTCGGCCCGTATGCGGAAGCGGGCATCCCGATTGTCGGCCTCGAACCGTCCTGTACGGCTGTCCTGCGGAGCGACCTCGTGGACCTCTTCCCCGGCAACGCACGGGCAACGGCCGTGTCCGGCGCGACAGTGACGATGGCGGAGGTCCTCGCGACGGTGGAGGGATGGATACCTCCGGATCTGAGTGACGTCGTGGCCGTGGTCCAACCGCACTGTCACCAGTATTCCGTCATGGGGTTCGACTTCGACCGTGCGTTGCTGGAACGCGCGGGTGCGAACATCACGACGATCGCAGGCTGCTGCGGACTGGCGGGCAACTTCGGCATGGAGAAGGGGCACTATGACACCTCGGTTGCCGTTGCCGAACACGCGCTCCTCCCTGCCCTGCGGGCGCGACCGGAAGGAGCCATCTTCCTCGCCGACGGCTTCTCGTGCCGCACACAGGCAGACCAGCTCGCCGGCGTGGAGGGCACGACTCTGTCGGAACTGCTCGCGGACCGGATACCGGCGCGGCAGCCGGTGGCCTGAGCCTGTTACGGTCGTTTCAGCCCGCGATCTCGGAGTGGGGACCGAGCGCATACCAGGCACGGCTGTGGTGAACGAGGGCGGGTGACCGCGGGGACAGCTGCGCCTCAACGGCGTGCACCGCGATGACTGTTGCGGAGCCGACTCTGAACTGCTCAATCACCTCGCCTCGGATCCACAGCTTGACCCCGGTGAAGTAGGGTTCCCCGGTCGGCAGTCGCGCCCAGATCCCCGTATTCGCGAAACGGTCGATATCGCTCGTCGACCCGAGCTTCGCGATGTCGATGCGGTCGGCGTCGATCAGGTGCACGACGACCGTGCTTGCGAGTCTGAGTGCCGGGCTGGACGAGGACAGATCCGAAACGGAGAAGATGAGGACCGGGGGCTCGGCGCTGACGGCGACGACGGACAGGGGCTTCCCGACCGACGCTGTCTCCCCGATCACCGGGTTGCCTGCCTCACCGAGAGCCCGAGTGTGTCGCGCAGAGTGCCGCCGGCGTACTCCGTGCGGAAGAGGCCACGGCGCTGAAGCTCCGGCACGAGCTCGGTGGCCACCCTCGCGAACCCTTCCGGCATGTAAGGAGGAATGATGGTGAACCCGTCACATGCGTACGACTCGAACCAGTGCTGCATGTCGTCCGCGATGCTCGACGGAGTGCCGAGCTGGAACTGATGACCGGTGATCTTAGCCCGGGTGCGGATCATCTCGCGCAGCGTCGGTCGCTCGTCGACGACGATCCGGTAGAGGTTCGGATACCGGCTCGCATGCAGGTTGGGGCTGGCTGCGGCCTGCTCGAGTGATACGAGGCGGTGGACGGGGATGGGTTCGTCGAGGGGTAGATCCGCGAGGGGCACGTCGAGAAGCAGGAGGCTCAGGTACGCGAGGCCGTCGTCGATGGCATAAAGGTCGGCGAGCTCACCGGCGATGTCCTCGGCTTCTGCAAGGCTGCTGCCGACGATGGGTACGACGCCGGGAAGAATGCGGAGTGACTCTTCGTCGCGGCCGTTCGCCACGGCTAGGCGTTTCATGTCGGCGTAGAACGCCAGCGCGAGATCCAGTTCGCTCTTTGCGGTGAAGATCACTTCGGCGTTGCGCGCGCCGAAGTCCATCCCGTCCGGCGACTGGCCAGCCTGGACGATCACCGGTCGGCCCTGCGGCGAGCGCGGCACGGTCATGGGACCCTTGACCGTGAAATAGGGCCCGACATGATCGGCGGCGTGGATGCGTGCCGGATCTGCCCAGACGTTCCCTGACCTGTCACCGACGACGGCGTCGTCGTCCCAGCCATCCCACAGCGCGACGGCGGCCTGGAGCCAGTCCTCGGCGATCCGGTATCGCTCGGATTTGGACGGGATCGCACCGGAGAAGTTCTCTTCGCCCTGGGTCGACGTCACGATATTGACCGCGGCACGGCCGTTCGACAGGAAGTCGATCTGCGAGAGCATCCGCGCGGCGTTGTACGGTTGCGAGAACGTCGTGGAGACGGTGGCCACGAGCCCGATGTCTTTGGTAACGGCGCTGAGCGCGCCGAGCGTCGTGAGAGGCTCGATCTGCAGCATGTCGGTGCCGTCGCGGGAGAGCTTGTCGGCGAGGAAGATCGCATCGAACTTCGCAGACTCGGCGAGCTGCGCGGTGCGTGAGATGTAGTCCAGCGTCATCACGTTCTCGGCGTTGCTGGCAGGCCGCCTCCAGCTGTAATTCAGTCTGCCGAACGGGCTGTAAAACAGCACGAGGTTCATCGTTCCGGATCGCGTGTTCGTCATGGTCGCTCCTCGTCGTTGGCCCGATTCAACCCTCCCAGCCGGTGGGCCGCCGGTCATGCGTCTGCACGCCGTCCCGTTGCACGTGACCGCCGCAAAAATGGGTGGCACGACGATTCGTGCCACCCATTTCCGATCGGGCGATTATCCCTGCGCGTACTCGTCATCCATTGACTTGAGTGCCTCTTCGGCGCTCGTGTCGCCCGTCAGCATGCCCTGAAGGCCGGCGAACATCGCCTGCTCGACGCGAGCGTTCGGCCAGTACTGGTTCAGGAAGTGCACGGTCCGCTCCTCCTCGAGGTAGTCGGAGATGGTCGTCAAGGCGGTCGGGGACAATTCGATGTCCGGGTTGGCAATGGCAGGAACGGGTCCCTGCATGGCGTTGACGTATGCCTGGGTACCCTCGGTCGAGGCAAGGAAGTCCACGAAGTCGAGCGACATGTCAGGATTCTTGGCATTCTTGTTGACCGCAGCGCCACCGGAGCTCGCTGCAGCGATGATGCCGGTGTCGGGATCGTCGCCGCCCGAGAGCGGAACATAACTGATCGGGTCGTCGCCGGCGATGACGCGTAGGGCCGCCATCTGGAGCGCGCTCGGCATGGTGCCGAGAGCGGAACCGTCCGCGACCATCTGGAGCATGCCGTCGTTGTTCACACCGGTCGAGTCCGGGTTGAAGCAGCCCGCGTCGATCATCTGCTGGAAGTACTCAAACGCCTTCTGGTAGCCGGGTTCCTCAGAGAAGCTGGTGTCTCCCGCTTCGATCTGCTCGTCAAAGTCCGGGTTCTCCCCATAAACGAGGGTGGGTGCGAGGGAGTAAACAACGTTCTGTACGTTGTTGAGCGTTGCTCCACCGATGGAGTAGGCAACTTTACCCTGGGACTTCGCTGCCTCGCAGAATGGCAGCACTTCGGGCCAGATCGTTGGGGCGCTCAGACCCGTCTCATCGAGAGTTGCCTGGTTATAGAACCCACCGAAGGTGTTCACGAGGGTTCCCATGATGTACACCTTGCCGTCGACGCTGAGCTGTTCCTCGATCGACTCGGGGTAGTTTCCGGCCCATTCTCGGTCAGACAGGTCGGTGAGGAAGCCTCCGGGGGCGATCTGGCGGAGTGCGCCCGGGTTGCCGTTGGCCGGCCAGAGGTACATGACGTCGGCGGCGCTCCCGGCGGCGAGCTGTGTCCGCAGCGTCGCCTGGTATTGCTCGGTGTCGGCGATCGACACGACGACCTCCGCTTCCGGGTTCGCCTCCTTGAACAGGGCGACGACCGCATCAATCCCGGCCTTCTCCGAGCCCTTCCAGGAGATGGTCAGAAGGTTGCTTCCTGCGGTGTCGCCTTCGCCTTCGCTCTTTGGCTCGCTGGCAGGCGCCGTGGAACAGCCGACCAGCAGGAGCGCGGCTGCTGAGGTCAGCGCCACCCCGGTCATGTACTTGTTTCTCGAGAGCTTCATCACTTTCGATACCTTTCGTTGATGGTGCTGCGATGCCCGCTGAATCCACCGGGCCCTGTCCGCTCAGCCCTTGACGCCACTGGCCAGGCCCTGAATGAGCGACTTCTGGAGGAAGAAGAATGCGATGAGCACCGGGATGACCCCGATGATCAGGGCGGAGAAGATGACACCCCACTGCGAGGTGAATTCGCCGACGAAGCTGTATACGGCCACGGGGACGGTGCGGTTCGTCGTCCCGCTCAGGTAGAGCAGGGGCTGAAGGAAGTCGTTCCAGATGAACAGACCGTTCAGGATCACGACGGTGCCGGTGACCGGGCGCAGCAAGGGAAAAACCACGCGGCCGAACGTCTGCAGGTGACTGGCCCCATCCAGCGCCGCAGCTTCTTCATAGTCGATGGGGATCTGCCGCAGGAACTGGACGTAGAGGAACAGGGAGAACGGCACGCGCAAACCCACGTAGATGATGATCAGCGGCACGATCGTCCCGAGCAGGCCCATCTGGCGCATCGTCGTGTACAGGGGGATCAGCCCCAGCTGGAACGGCAGCAGAAGCCCGATCATGAAGCCGTAGAAGGCGAAGCTCGACCACCCTGCGGTGATGCGCGCGATGGGGTAGGCCGCGAGCGACGAGATTGCCACGATCAGCAGGACGCTCACGATCGTGATGATCGCGCTGTTTGCGATCGCTCCGCCGAGACCTGACTGGTTCCACGCTGCAGCGAAATTGCCGAAGGTCGGTTCCGTGGTCGGGACGAGAGGCGAACCACTGTCGCTTGCGGGCCGGATCGCCACGTTGAGCAGGATATAGATCGGAAACAGAAAGATGAGTGCGACGACGAGCATGCCGCTTTCGCCGAGGCCGGTCTTCCAGGTGTAGCGGTTCACGAGTTTTTCCCCGATCGGATCAGAAGTCGGTACTGGATGATCGCGAGCACCGCCACGAACACGGCGAGCACGACGGCGAGGGCAGCGCTGTAGCCGAGTTCCCCGTACTGGAAGGCGTTTCGGTAGACAAGCGTCGAGAGCGTCTCCGTCGACTGCGCCGGTCCTCCCTGAGTTGTCACCCAGATCTGGTCGAACGACATCAGGCCGCGGATGAGCGAGAGCATGACGTTGACGGTGATCGCAGGCGCAAGAAGCGGGCGCACGACGTACCAGAAGCGCTTGAACGGGCCGGCGCCGTCGAGCGACGCGGCCTCGAGCTGTTCCTGGGGAACACCCTGCAGCCCGGCAAGGTAGATAACCATTGCGTAACCGGAAAACTGCCAGATCATGATGGCCGCGATGGACCAGAGCGCGATCTGCGGGTCACCGAGCCAGTTTTGCGCCAGGTCACCGAGACCCATGCCGCGCAGGACCTCGTTGATCGGCCCGCTCGGAATGAAGATGAACTGCCAGAGGAATGCGACGACGACCGAAAGAATGACGACAGGTGCGAAGAAGACGACGCGCAGCACGTTTCGGCTCTTGATGCGCGTGTGAAGCGCAAGTGCCAGCAACAACCCGATGACGTTCTCGAAGATCGTCACCACGACCGCCAGCAGGACGGTGTTGGAGACGGCCCGGACCGCCTGGTCGTCGTTGATCAGCCGAACGTAGTTGTCCAGGCCGACCCAGCTCCAGTCCGGGTTCAGGCCGTTCCAGTCGGTGAAGGAGTAGGTCGCCCCCTGAGCCGCCGGCACCAGGACCACGAACAGGTACGGGACGGCGGCCGGGAGGAGAAAGAGCCACAGCCATGTTCGAGGACGTCGGCGCAAGCGCCTGGTCGACGGGACCGCGGCAACAGCCGGTGGTGTCTCTGTCGTATCAATGGTGGTTGTCATATCCGTGTCCTCCGGGCCCGTGGCCCTTGTCGTTGGCTCAAGCTTCTCCCGCCGGTCACTCGTGAATCTTGCGTTTCTCGGACGCTGACTTGGCTCAGGGGGCCGAGTCTTCGGGAATCATCGCCCGATCTGAGTGCGGGCCGCGTCGATCACGCGTCACTGGGCGAGCGATGTCGCCAGCGGGAGCTGCGCGGCGACCTCGGCACCCGCGGACTCGAAGCTATGGGCTACCAGAGCGACGTGTTTGGTCGCGATCGCCGTTCATGCAGACGTCCGTGCTCGGTGTGCCGGCAGCGACGTCAACGACGTCCAGATCCGCACGGCGGGTTCGCATGCATTCCTTCGAGCACCGCCCAGCAAACGAACGGGGGCGAGGCGGTCTGGAAGGGCCGTCTCTAGTAGAACTCGTGCGTGTTCACAACGTTGCGAAGCGGCCGTCCGTCGAGCAGCCGCGTCGCGTTCTCGGCGAACAATTCGGCGATGAGCCGGTCTTCGTCGTCCGTGATGGCCGCTCCATGCGGGCTGATGATGACGTTGGTCATATCCCACAGCGGGCTCGACTCCGGGAGCGGTTCCACGGCGAACACATCGAGCGCTGCGAAACCGACCTGCCCGCGCTGCAGAGCATCCACCAGTGCCGATTCGTCGACGGTGGATCCGCGACCCACGTTGACGAAGGTGGCCCCGTGGCGCATTGCGGCGAACATCTCCTCACCGAACAAGTCCTCAGTCAGCGCAGTCCCCGGGAGGGCAAGGACCACGCCATCGGCGTTCGCGAGCACGTCACCAAGCCGCTCCATAGGGACGATGGTGCTGACGCCGGGGGCATCGACCTCGCGGCGGTGCACGCCGATCACCCGGGCGCCGAGCGATGCGAGTTTCGCAGCAACAGCCTTACCGATGTTTCCCAATCCGACGACGATGATCGTCTGCTGACTCACCCGCCCGAGCGTCCATCTCAACGCCCACTGGTGCTGCTTCTGGAATCCCTGCAGTTTGTCCAGATCCTTCGCACCGGCGAAGATCCCGAGTACGGCGAACTCTGCAAGTGGATCAGCATGAACACCCGCTGAGGTGGTGAAGAGCACCCGTTCGAGTGCGTCAGCGGGCAAGCCAGCTTCTGCGACGTGTGCACCGCCACCGGCCCGGGAGGTGTGGACCCAGCGCAGGCGGCTGTTCGCCATGACGGTACGATGCAGCGCCTCCGCTGATTCATCGGGCAGTCCGTACAGGGCGTCGGCGGAATCAACCATCTCCTCGAAGCGCGTCTGTTGCGCAGGTGTGCGAACGACGGCCGGATCGCCTCCGTGATCGCCCGGGTATCGGGACGGTCGCAGCAACGACTGGTCGCGCACGACCGTGACGCGGGGCTCCAGGCGCTCAATCAGTTCGCAGTGTTCCTCACTGAGTACGGTGGCGGCAACGACGAGAAGGGTCTCAGGCATGGGCAGTGCACTCCGGTCTTGCGGATTCGTAGGTTGATTTCAAGCCTACGCAGCAGAGCGCAGCGGGCACTTGTCCGCAGCCGACAAGATTCGCACGAGCCGGTAACCCAGCGTCGTCACAGCAGCACGAATTGACCGTGAGCGCCAGATGTCGGGCTGGTGCGTCCACCGGCTGGAATTTCTCCTAGCCTTCACGGGTGACCGCTGGTGCCGCCGCGCAACCCCGCCCCGCCCTCGTGGCCGTCCAGTTCGGCATCATCGTTGTCGTCTTCGGCTCGAGCTTCGCGCTCACGCATCTCGCTCTCGAGGACGTGAGTGCAGTCCAGCTCGGCTTGGTGAGGCTTGCCATCGGGACGGCCGTGATCGGGTTACTCGTCGCCGTTACCCGGCAGCGGCTACCTCGTCGACCCCGGGTCTACCTCCATTTTCTCGTCTTCGGGACAATAGGCGTCGGCATCCCGCCGTTCGCTTTCGGTCTTGCGCAGTACGAGATCCCGTCGAGCATTGTCGCGATCTACAACTCGGCTTCGCCGATCGCGACCGCGATGCTTACCCTCGCCGTACTGCGGGCCGAGCGTTTCACCGTCTTGCGGATTGTTGGAATCGCTTTCGGGTTCGCGGCGGTTGTGCTGCTGGTGTCCCCGTGGGATAGTGCCGGGTCGTCGGCGCCCCTGATCTATCATCTGCTGTGCGTGGCTGCGCCGGTCGGATTCGCAGCATCCGTCGTCTACTTCCAGGTCTTCCTCACCCCGCAACGCATCGAGCCCCTGACCAGTGCCTTCCTGGCGAGCGCTGCTGCACTTCTCGTTGCGCTGCCGCTGATACCACTCGCTCTGTCCCCCGTCGGCATCTCCGGCCCAGGGACAATCGTTGTGATCGTCATCCTCGGTGTCGTGGCGAGCGGACTGGGCGCTGTGGCGAACATTGGGGTGTTGAATGCGTGGGGCCCGATCGCGCTCACCACTACCGCCTATCTCATCCCGGTAGTCGCTCTGACGATCGGTGTTGCGCTCCTCGGGGAGCGGTTGCGCTGGACTGACCCGGTCGCAGCAGTGGTCATTCTGGCAAGTGTGCTCTTGGTTCAACGACCGTCCCGGCCCGACGCTCCAGTGACCTAAGCGCTGTCTCGCACGATCAGTCGCATGAACCCGTCCCGATCTGTGGGCGGTCGGTCTGGCTGGCCGTCTATGGCCCGCATGACTTGATCGAGGATGACCTCCGCGTATTCGTCGACGTTGATCTCCACCGTGGTGATGCCTACCCTCGCTAGCGGGATGTTGTCGACGCCGATGACAGCAAGCTCACGTCCAGCCCGAAGCCCCTTTGCCTGCAGGGCAGAGACCAGCATGATGGCCGTTTCGTCATTGTGGGCGGCGACGGCAGTAATCGGGTCCGGACCGCTCAACCAGTCATCGATCGCCGCGAACGCGGCATCCACGTCACCGAGAAGGAGATCGCGTCGCATCAGAGGCGGCAAGCCAAGCTTCACACGAGCGTCCTCGGCACCGGCGCGACGTTCTGCGGCAATCAACGCAACCCGCGGATTGTCGAGGTCCGCATAACCGATGCGGCGATGGCCCCGGGAATGCAGATACTCGATCTGCATTGCCCCTGCGCGACGATGCGGGAACAAGCCTTCCACTCCGACCAGGCGAATCGGAGATGCGGCACTGGGCAAGGAGGGAACCGCCATCCCACCCATCGAAACGATCAAGTCTGGTGCAACGAGACCCCAGAGCTCGGACAGTGGGCGGGTCTTTTCGTCGAAGCGATGAACCATGAGGACGAGTCCACGCGCCGCAAGGGCTTTGTCGAGCACCGCGATCAGATGATCTGCAACATACCCGATCGTGTAATCGTGCACGAGAGCCAGGACGATCATGCTTCGGCCGAGGCGCAGCGAACGGGCTGGCCCGTGAGGAACATGACCCAGTCTTTGTGCCGTTTCCCGAACCAGGTCGCGCGTTGCCTGAGAGATACCGCTGCCCGGCACATCGTTCAGCACATAGCTGACGGTAGCGCGGGAGACGCCGGAAGCCCGGGCGACGTCGGCGGTCGTCACGCGTTTGCTGGGCACATTGGTGGCCTCGGTCACTGTTTCCTCCTCCGGCACCGTCGAGATTGATCCGAGTCGCTGCTAGCGACGGGCCCCGATCATCGCTTCGACATCATCGGCCGGAGCGAATGGTCGGGTGGGTCTGTTTCTCTCCATCCGCTCGTGAACCATCCAAGCCTTGACGACTGTGACCGAGCGTATCGACGAATTGGCACGTGGACATATCATTTGCGCGCCAATCGGAAGCCGATCACCTCCCATTCCACGGTCGGGACCCGCCATAGCGCTGCCGATGCAAGAGCTGTGGTCCTCCAGCATCGACCAGTACGAGGGACCACAGCTCGTACCCTGGAGAGGCCTAGCCTCGGGAGGCCGCCAGTTGCTTGGCGATTTCGTCGGTCACCCGTAATTGTGCGATGGAAGCTTCGAGTGGATGCTGCGGCGCCTCTGTCAGTCCCTGGGCGACGTGGATTGCCGCCCAGGAAGCTTCGCGCACGAGGGCGTCGTGTCCGACCAGGCCGGTCGTGTCCTCGTACCGGGCGACGAGTCGGTTGTCGGCGTCGTAGACCGACAGGGGATTCGGCATCGGGAAGCGTCCGTCGACGGTCAGCCGGCCGGATGTTCCCGAGACCGAGGCCTGACTGGGCGTAAACGCGAGCAGGGTTGAGGAAATCGTGGCGTGGACGCCGTCGGTTCCGCGTAGGACCGCCGTAGATTGCGCATCCACCCCGGTTCTCGTGAATTCGCCTTGGGCGGAGATCAGGCTTGGGACACCAGCGAAATGCAGGGCGCACCAGGCCGCATAGATGCCGACGTCGAGGAGGGCTCCGCCGGCGAGGGACGGTTCGAACAGGCGTCCGGCGGGATCGAACGGAAAGTACCGGCCCACCTCGGCCGAGACGAATGCCACGTCGCCGAGCGCGCCGTCGGCGATGAGCTGGTCAGCAACGTCGACCCACGGTTGAAACCTCGACCACATGGCCTCCATCGCGAATACCCCCGCTGCCCGTGCCGACTGTGCGATCGCCTCTGCGTCGGCCGCCGTCGGCGCGATCGGTTTCTCGATGAGCACGTGTTTGCCGTGTGCGATTGCGAGTTCGGCAAGGGGACGATGGAACGAGTGCGGGGACGAAATGTAGACGATATCGACGTCGGAGGACGCCACGAGCGCTTCGTAGGACCCGTACGCGGTCGGGATCCCGTGCGACCGGGCGAACGCCTCGGCCCGATCCAGCGTGCGCGATCCAACAGCAGTGATGCGTTGATCACTGAAGCCGTGCAGGGATGTCGCGAACGCCGAAGCGATGGCCCCCGGCGCTAGGACGCCCCAGCGGAGAGTCGGTCCTCCACGGAGCGCGGGAAGGCGTGGTTCAGGGAGCCGCATGTTCCTCCAATGGAGCGGAGCCGGGCTGACCGCCCGACTCCGCTCATTTTGTTCGACTATTCAGTTGCCTGGTCCCGCTACTTCTTGGCGATGAAGGCTTTTTGTTCCTCATCAAGTGCGGCGATGACATCCTTCGCCGAGTTCTGACCGAGGTACATGCCCTGGATGCTCGGGCCGATGGTGGCATCGAGCTTCGGGTCCTCCCAGTACTGGGCATAGAAGCTGACGGTCTCGCCGGCGGCCTGCTTCGCGCTGAGGAGTTTCAGGCTCTTGTCTTCGATTGCCTCGCCGGTCGGAATCGCCGGGAGCACCCCGGACAGCCCCTTTGCGAATGCACCGCGCTGCTCGGCCTGCGCGAAGAAGTCGACGAACTTCAGCGCGGCATCCTTGTTCTTCGCCTTCGCGTTCACAGCGATGCCCTTGTTGTTGTACAGCAGGACGTTCTTCGTGGCCGGGTGCAGTTCGAAGTTGACGTTCGGGCCCTTGGCGACCCAGGCAGCCTTCTGGTTGGTCGGTGCCATCGAGCCCAACGCATCACCGGAAACGAACATGTCGTCCTCTTTCGCCTGGTCAATCGCGATGGCATCCTTCGGGAAGCATCCGGCGTCGATCATCTTCTCGTACTGCTTCATCGTCTTGACCCACATCGGGCTCTCCGCGTACGTCGACGATCCGTCGGAGATCGGCGCCATGATGTCGTCCAGGGACTTATCCCCCATGAAGTCACCGTAGAACCCAGCGAACCCGCGGTTGTTGCTCGACGGCGTGGCGGATCCCTGGGCGAACGGAACCTTCCCCTTCGCCTGTGCGTCGGAGCAGAACGTGAACAACTCCTCCACCGTAGTGGGCGGGGTCAGCCCGACCTCCTCCATCGCATCCATGTTGTACCACTGCGAGAACGCGAGCATGGTCGTCGGCATCATGTAGGTCTTGCCGGCGGTCTGGGTGGCGAGCTGGATGCCCTCCGGAATTTCAGACACGAACGCGTGGCTGGAGAGATCCTCGAGGTAGTCGTACTGGGCGAATTGCTTCTGCGCAACTGCGTTGCCCCAACCGGCCCAGACCAGAAACGCGTCCGGAGCAGCCCCGGACGCCAGCTGAGTCGGCAGGGACGCGAAGTACTGCTCGATGCTTGCCTCGACGAGGGTGACGGTCACGTCCGGGTTCTCTGCCTCAAACGCCTCGATCACGGGCTTCAGCGCGGGAGCCTCCGTGGACTGCCAGGCGAGGGTCAACTCACCGGTTGCCGGACCAGCGGCGCTGGGCTTGGCGGACGAAGCAGCGGGACTCGCCCCGGAAGAACAGCCCGCGAGCACGACAACGCCGGCGACAACGAGCGCTGCGCTGGCTAAAATTCTCCGTTGAATCACTGTGCGTACCTTTCGTTTCTTGGTGGAAGAGCGATCGAATGCCCGCGTGAACGTTCCCCTTCATCGATCTCTCGAAGACTAACCACCCGGCCAGGGTTCGCGCTTGTCCGCCCGCGACATGCTGATGCGTGACCGCGACCGCGTAGACCGCGGTGCCCGACTCGCCTCCCACGCGCAGACCCGGTCGCCAGCCTGAGGTCTGTCGGCCCGTGACCGACGGACATCGATTCAGGTCCCTGCGTCCTTCGCGGACAACCGAGTGGCTGGGAGACGCAAGTGTCGGGAAATCTCCCGTGCGATGCTGGGATCGTGAATGTCACAGTCGTGAACACAGAACTTGACCGACTCGCGGGCACGCCGAGCATTTCCGGTCTGAGCGAGTTGCTTCGCCGCCCGGCCGAGGCGTCGACGAGAAGGGAGGGTTCGCGTGGCTAAAACACTCGACTCGGCACCGACAGTCACACTGCCTGTAGCCCCCTCGACGCCGGGGACCTCCCGAGGTCGGCGCCGTCGCCGACCGCGCATGTGGCTCTTCGTCCTCCCGGCGATCGTGCCGTATGCCCTGTTCGTGATCATTCCGTCGGCCCAGGGCGTCGCATTGTCCTTCACGGACTGGAACCTCCTGGACCCTGTTTCGTCTTTCGTCGGAGTTGACAACTACATCGCCTTCACCAAGGACCCGGATGCGATGCGAGCCTTCACGAACACGATCTTCCTCGTCATTGCGACCGTCATTCTGGAAAACGTCATCGGTCTGGGTCTGGCGCTCGGCATCAACACGAAGATCAAGAGCCGTGCGGTGCTCCGCGTGGTCTTTTTCGCTCCGGTAATCATCGTCACCGTGGTCATCGGGTTTCTGTGGCGGTACATCTTGCTCGGCGACGGCCCGTTCAACCAGATCCTCGAGGCCGTCGGCCTCGGAGGACTGGCGCAGTCCTGGCTCGGCAACCCGGACACCGCTCTCTGGGCGATCGCGGTCATGACGGCGTGGCAGTTCTCGGGTTACACGATGGTGATCTACCTGGCGAACCTGCAGGAGGTGCCTCAGGAACAACTCGAGGCGGCGGAACTCGACGGTGCCGGCTCGATCAAGAAGTTCTGGCACATCGTCCGGCCGTTGCTCGGTCCGTCGATCACGGTCAACGTCGTGCTCTCGACGATCCGCGGGCTGATGATCTTCGACATCGTCTGGGTGACCACGCAGGGCGGCCCCGCCAACCTCACGAATTCGCTCTCCACACTGGTCTTCCGGAGCGCGTTCCAATTCCAGGAGTTCGGCTACAGCCTCGCGATCGCCGTCGCACTCTCGCTGCTGGTAGCCGTCGTCTCCATCTTCCAGTACGGCATTCTCGCAAAAAAGAAGAGGTGAACGGCTGTGAACCGATATACGTGGAAGACGGGCGTGCGCGAGGGCATCATGCTGCTCATCGCCTGCTGCACCCTGTTCCCGATCTACATCCTGGTGAACATCGCGGTCCGCCCGGTCACAGATTTGTCGTCACCCTTGATTCCGACGTCGTCGCCTACGGTCGACAATTTCGTCGCCGCCTGGACGGGTTCCGGGCTTGGCGACGCTCTTCTGAACAGTTTGGTAATCACGGCGGTCAGCGTCTCGATCCTGATTCTGCTTTCGTCACTCGCCGCGTACGGCATCGTTCGCATGACGACGGGATGGTCGAATACGACTTTCTACCTGTTCATGATCGGGCTATTCCTGCCCGTTCAACTCGGGATGATTCCGCTCTACAGATTCTTCGCGGCAAACGAGCTGTTGGGTTCCATCGCCCCGATCATCCTGATCTACATCGGCTTGCGCATGCCGTTCACAGTGTTCCTGTACGTGCAGTTCATGAGGCAGATACCTCAGGAGTACGAGGAATCGGCTTCGATGGACGGCGCAACCCCACGGCAGGCGTTCTTCAAGATCATCCTGCCGCTGTCGTCCGCGGTGACCGGGACGGCGGTCATCCTGAACTCTCTCTTCACCTGGAATGACTTCATGCTTCCGCTGCTCTACCTGGGCGGCACGGAGAGCCGCACCGTTCCGGTCGCGATCTACTCGTTCGTCGGCGACGCCTTCACCAACTGGCCGGTGCTGTTCTCCTGCCTCCTGATCGGGATGCTGCCGGTGCTGATCGTCTTCCTGGTGGTCCAAAAATCGCTCATCAAAGGATTTGCGAGCGGTATCAAGGGTTGAGCGAGAACGCGGCGGCCCTGGGCTTCGAAGAACGTCGGACTCGAAGTGTGGCTATTACGTGCGGCGCCAACGAAAAAGCCCCGGAGAGAAGCCAGAACTGGCGTCTTTCCGGGGCATACCGTGCGCCCGAAGGGATTCGAACCCCCAACCTTCTGATCCGTGGTCACTCCGGGATGTCCTATGGACGGTTTCCAGTCAGAGCATGCGGGAGCAAGCTCTGCATCGGTACCTGCCCAGCACCGCGTCCGACCTCCTGGGCTGGCCGGACGCGGTAGGTATGGCTTCGCTGCCGCGAGCGACGCGGACGGTGGTTAGGCGATTCCTCCCCCGTCGACAACAAGGGCTGAACCCGTCACATACGACGACTCGTCGCTGGCCAGCCAGACGACAGCAGCGGCGACCTCGCGTGGCTCCCCCATCCGTCCGAGTGGCCGGTCGGCCGCCTCTGCGAGGAACGACACGTCGTCCTGTGCGAGCTGGCGTGCCTCTTCACGGAGCATCCCGGTGTTCACATCGCCTGGGTTCACCGAGTTGACCCGGATGCCCTGTGGGCCGTGGTCGATAGCCAGCGCCCGGGTCATGTTCACCACCGCGCCCTTCGATGCGCAGTATGAGATCGCCTGGCCGCCGCCTTTGAGCCCCCAGCCGGAGCCAGTGTTCACGATGGAGCCTCCGCCGTTCGCGGCCATGATCGGCACAACGTGCTTGCACATCAGGAAGATGGAACGAACGTTGACGCCGAATACGCGGTCCCATTCCTCAACCGTCGTTTCGACGGCGGTCGTACGGCGGATGATGCCCGCGTTGTTGAACACCACGTCCACCGTCCCAAACGACTGAACCGTCTCAGCGAGAACCCGTTCGATGTCAGGTTCACTGGAAACATCGGCGGCGATCGCGATCGCCGACCCACCTGCTGCGGTGATCTCATCTGCGACGGCGGATGCGGCGTCCGCACGGAGGTCCACGACGGCGACTCGGGCGCCTTCTGCAGCGAACGCGAGAGCGGTCGCGCGGCCGATTCCGCCGGCCCCGCCGGTGACGATGGCGTTCTTGTTTTCTAGACGCATGAGTGCGCTCCTTCGTTTTCTGGTGCATGGACGGGGTAGACACTGGTGCGTCCTACCCCGGTTGTTACGGCGATGTACCCGCTGAGAGTCGTGTCGAGTTCACGGTCTCCCGTGTCGACCAGCAGCGGGCGTCCGCCAAGTGCGGTGAGTTTCTGTTCGGTCGCTACGACGCAGAGCGGGTCGGATCCGAGTGCCCGGAGAACCGCGGCTGATAGCTGTTGATTTCCTCGTCCGAGCAGGAACCCTTGCCCGCCGATGACGGTGACGATTGCTCGGGCCGGCGGTCCGGCTGATTCGGTGAGCAGGTTCAGCAGTTCCTGTTCGGACGCGTCGGCTAGTTCGACGTGCCCGTCACGGATGACGTCCACGCCGAGAGGCGTCTTGGTCAGCCCCAGTTGACGGGCGATCTCCATGGTGGTGCCGCCGGGGCCCAGAAGGTATCGGGTGCCTGGGCTCATGGTGGCGATGGCGCCGGACGCGGCGACGCGAACGCCGGCCGCTTCGGAGGCGAGTGTCGCGCTTTTCCGCGCCTGCGTCCGACCTGCCAGGAAGGGCACCCGCACGATGGCGAACAGGTGCGGGTCTACTCTCCCGGTTCGGATCGCCTGCTCGTCGACGTCGAGTACTTCACGGTTTTCCACCGGGAGGGGTTCCTCGATCCATCGGGTGGCGAGCGTCCCAGCAGCGGACGCGCTGACGGCGAAACACGCGGAGTACATTTTCACTCCCGCGGGGATTCCGAGCATCGGCAACCCAACAGGCAGCTTTGATGCGACGTCACGTGCTGTCCCGTCGCCGCCAACGAACAGTAGGAGGGACGCACCGGCTGCGGCGATCGCGGTGACCGCGGCCGCCGTGTCGTCCCCCGTTGACGGTTGCCTGCTGCTGTACACAACGTCGGCTGTCAGGCCGGCGGCGGTGACGGCGTCAGCGCCCATTTGTCCGGCCGCCGTCACGATGTGCGCGTCGGGGAACGTGGCGGCGATCATCGACAGTGCGTTGACGGCGCGGTCGATGCTGCGGGAACGCGAACCTTTGCTGTACGCGACGGCCTGGATGTCCGGTCCGTCGCTTCCTTTCAGGCCGGCCGGCCCGCCGATACCGGCGATCGGGTTGATCACCAGTCCGACGGTCCGGGCGGCGTGGACGTTGGAAGTCAACGTCAGCTGAAGTACTTGCGCTGGTAGGCCCGCCATGTGATTGCCCACCGTTCCGGGTCGTCCAGGTCGTCATGGTGGGTGTGATGCACTGTTTGGTTGTGCGGGGCTGACCGGATGACCTCCGGTGTTTCCCGTGCTTCCCGTGCCACTTCGGCGAGCACAGCCGCATACTCATCCAGTTCCGCCATGGAGTACGACTCGGTCGGTTCGAGGGTGAATGGTTGCGGGACGACGTACGGGTGATGGCTGGTCCAGTAATGCATGCCGAAATCAGAGGCGCGCACACCGATCTCTTCCGAGGTGATGCCGGTCTCCTCGTACAGTTCCTGCCAGGAGTACCGGACCTGCTCGATCCGGCGGCGCCCGACGGCGTACGGTGCTGAAGCTCCGGGGATGTCGAGGATTCGTTTCATCAAGTAGTTGTTGTTGAGGACGGCGATCTCAGCGACCGCTTTGATACCTTCAGGGCCGAGCGCGAGGATCCACGAGTAGGCACGGACCAGGTTGGGAGCAACTCCGTAGAACGGGGCGACTTTCCCGATCGACTGCGGACGGTCGGAGTCCAGGACGTAGCGGCCGTCGACCCGTTCGATGACCGGGCCGGGGAGGAACGGTGCCAGGGCTTCGGAGACAGCGTTCGCTCCTGACCCGGGCCCACCGGAACCATGCGGAGTACCGAACGTTTTGTGCAGGTTGAAATGGCACACGTCGAAACCTGCGTCGCGGGCCCGCGTAATGCCAAGGATCCCGTTCGCGTTGGCCTGGTCGTAGGAAGCGAGGGCGCCCACGGAATGCGCAAGGTCAACCCATTCTTTGACGCGCGGGTTGAAGATGCCGGTGTCCTCCGGGTTGGTGATCATGATCGCTGCAGTCCGCGGGCCGATGACGGAACGCAACGCGTCGGCATCCGGGTAGCCGTCGGCGTCGGGGTGCAGGGTGATGACTTTGTATCCGGCGGCTTTCGCCGTCGCGGCGTTGGAGGGGTGGCTGAAGATCGTTGTGATGACCTCGTCGCGTGTCTCTGCTTCGCCGTTTGCTTCGTGGTAGGCGCGGATCATGGCGATGTTCGTCCAGATTGCGGTCGACCCTCCGCTGGTGTGCAGGGACACCCGGTGCATTCCGGAGATCTCTGCGACGGCGCGTTCCAGGTTCCAGATGATGTCGAGGATGCCCTGGACGTCGTCGGTGTGCTGCAGAGGGTGCAGGTCGGCGAGCTTCGATGTGCCCACCAGTGCTTCGTTGACTTTCGGGGCGTACTTCATGGTGCAGGTGCCCTGGCCGACGTCGATGTTGAAGTCCGCGCCGAGGTTCTCCTGGCTGAGCCTCAGGTAGTGACGGAGGACCCGCATCTGTCCCATTTCAGGGAGGGCCGCTTTCTTCTCCCGTCGGAGGCCGGCGGGCAGGGTGCTGAGAACGTCGCCGACGGTTTCGCGGATTCCGGGTTCCGGCTGCGAGACGAGCACCCCGCGTTCTCCGGGTGTCGTCGATTCGAAGATGACCGGTTCGTCCCAGCGGGCCTGGTGGAAGCGTCGGATGGCGGGCTTCGGTGCGATGGGGAGGCTCATGCGCTTTTCTCCTCAGAGTGGCTGACGGCGGCGGGGTGGTGGGCGGTGTTGTGTGAGGTGACCGCTGTTTCAATGGCGGTGGACAACCGGTCGATGTCGAGTTGGGTTGTCATTTCGGTGACGCAGATGAGCAGTTCGTATTCGCCGACGATGACGCCGGGTTCGATTCCCTCGGCGCGGAGTGTCTCTACGATGGAATGGCTGGTGACGGATGCTCCGCTGAAGTCGATGACGAACTCGCGAAGGTGCAGGGCTGGGTCGGTGAGGGCAACTCCGTTGATTGACGACAGTTTCTGCTGCGCGTACTTCGTCCTGAGAATGAGCGTCTCACCGAGGTCGGCCATCCCCTGTGGCCCCATCAGGGCGAGGTACACACCGGCGGCGATGCCCCAGAGGGCGGCCGCGGTGCCCACCCATTCTTTTCCTTCTTCGCGTTGTGCGAAGGAAGTGCGGTCGTAGGCGACGTCGCCGAAGCCGATCTCCCCCGGCACATCGGTGGTTGCCAGCCCGAACAGGCGCGAGGGCATCTCCATCACGTACGCGGGGTCGTCGTGGACGGCGATGAACCCTCCGTGAGCTCCGCCGAACCACTGGTGCAAGCCAAGGGATTGAATGTCGCCGCAGACGATGTCGGCACCCTGGTCCGCGGGTGGGGTGAGTACGCCGTATCCGACCGGGTCAGTGCCGACGACGAGCACCGCGCCGACGGTGTGGGCCAGGTCAGCAAGACCCTGAATCGCTGCTTCCACGGCGCCGGTGTAGCTGGGCGTTTCCACCCAGACGGCAGCGACGTCGTCGCTGACGAGCGCAGCGATCTGGTTGACATCTGCCGTGCCGTCGACCGTGGGTACGAAGACGAGGTCGAGGTTCGGTCGGACGAAGTCGATAACTCGGGAGAGTTTGTCGGGCAGCACGTCGCTCGCGACGAGAACGCGGCGGCGCCCGGTCATCCGACCGGCCATCGACAGCGACGTTGCGGTCGCCTGGAATCCGTCGTAGGTGGGGACGTTGACGACGTCCATGTTCAGCAGTTCAGCCATCAGTGACTGGTACTCGAAGAGTGCTTGGAACCGGCCGTGATCTTCGTACGGTTCACCGGCGTACGCGGTGAGGAATTCGCTGCGGCCGATGACTTCGTCGACGACAGCGGGAACGTAGTGATTGTAAGTGCCAGCACCGAGGAAGCTCAGGCGTTGTTTCGTGCTGACGTTACGGTCAAGGATGCTTTCAACGTGACGGACGAGGTCCTGTTCAGCGGCAAGCGGCCCGGGCAGGTCGAGGAGCCGCTGCAGACGCAACTCTGCCGGGATGTCGGCGTAGAACTCATCGATTGATTCCGCACCGACCGCTTCGAGCATCGCCGCTTTGGTCTCCGGCGCTGAGTTCGGCAGGTAGGGGTGAACGAACGGTTGTGTCATGGGTTAAACCTCGATGTTCTTGGATGGGATGGTGACGGTCAGAAGGTCTTGGTCGTAACGGGCGGGGTGGCGGAGAACCGCAGCTCCGAGGCTGGGTACTTCAATGTGTTCGGTCACGTCCGTGCCGGCCAGCAGGTCGTGAGCGCCGGTGGGAACGGACACTGTGGCCGCGGTCGTTCCGTGGTTGAGCACGAACGTGTAATCCGTGGTCCCGTCTGTGCGGGTGACAATTTCGACGCGGCGGTTGCTGGTCGGGCGAGTGGGAAGTCCCGCCTCTTCGAGTACCAGACGGAGCAGTTCCTCGAGCGAGTCGTCGGTCAAAGCAGCGCTGACGTACCAGGCGGCGCCGTTCCCGTGGTGGTTCCTTACGATCGCTGCGCGCCCTGCGAGGACGCCGCCTTCGTACCGTGCGATGACGTCGGCGTCCGCGGTGGGATCAATCCATTCGGTCCAGATTGTGGCGGTGAGTGGCGTGGATTTGTCAGCTCCGGGAAGCGGGGTGATCGTTCGTTCTTGCCCGTCGGGAACCGGCCACCATTCGTCCACTTCGACGCCGAGGAGGTTTCGGAGTGGTCCTGGTGCCCCACCGGTGTGAACCTTTTCGGTTGGATCGACGACGGCGCTGAACGGCCCGACGATGAGGTGTCCGCCGTTTTCGACGAACGTGGTCAGCGACTGAGCCTGGTCATCATCGACGATGTACAGGTTCGGAACGACGATGAGGTCGTAGGCTGCGGTGAGGTCAGCAGCCTTGACGACGTCGACGGTGTGGCCGAGGGCGTACAACGCACCGTGCCAGGCGCGGGTTTGGGCCAGCCAGTCGAGTCGTTGAGACGGAAGCGAGTCCGGTGCGGCAGAGCCCCACCAGGAGTCCCAGTCCACGACCACAGCGGTTCGTGCCGTGACGCGCGTCCCGCGGATCGCGCCGAGTTTCTTGATTTCCGCGCCGAGGGCGGACGTTTCCTGGTAGCTGCGGCTGTTCTCACCGCGGTGGCCGAGCATCGCCGAGTGGTACTTCTCGGGTCCGAATTTCGCCTGCCGCCATTGGAAGAACATCGCCCCATCTGACCCGTGCGCGATCGCCTGGAGACTGTCGAGACGCATCCGTCCGGGTGCTTTCGGGACGTTGACGTCCCTCCAACTGACGGCACTCGGGGCTTGCTCAAGCAGAAGCCACGGCTGTCCGCCTTTCAAGGAACGCATGAGGCCGTAGTTCAACGCGGCCGGCACGTGCGCGTATGGGTCTGCGGGGTCCGGGTAGGCGTCGTCGGTGACCAGATCCTCTGCGGCGGCAAAATCCCAGTAGTTCAGTTCCTTGAACAAGCTCATGAAGTTGGTGGTGACGGCGATGTCCGGGGTGACCCGGCGGAGTACATCGATTTCGGCTTGGAACAGTTCGAGAAGCGCATCGGAGGAGAACCGTTCGAAGTCGAGCTGCTGCGTCGGGTTGATCGGTCCCATGGACGTACGGGGCGGTTCGATCTGCGAGTAGTCGGTGTAATTCTGACCCCAGCAGCTGGTGCCCCATGCCGTGTTGAGCGCGTCGATCGTGCCGTACCGTCGTTCCAGCCAACGCCGGAAATGTTCTGCCGATATCGGGCACCAGCAGCGTGGGACGTGGTCACCATATTCGTTGGAGATATGCCACAACGCCAGCGCGGGATGGTCCCCGTACCGGTTCGCCATCGCTTCGGTCAGCCGGAGTGCGTGTTCGCGGAACGTTAGGGAGCTGGGGCAGTACGCCTGGCGGGACCCGAATTCCAAGCGGGTGCCGTCAGCGTTGTGGGGCAGGACGTCGGGATGCTGGCGGACCAACCACGCTGGCGGTGTGGCCGTCGCGGTAGCGAGGTCGATCTTTATTCCATGAGCCCAGAGCAGGTCGATGACTCGGTCCAGCCATCCGAATTCGTAGGTGCCGGGAGTCTTCTCGATCAATGGCCAGGAGAAGACCGGCAGCGAAACGAGGTTGACGCCGGCTTGCTGCATGAGCCGAACGTCTTCCTTCCAGGTTTCTTCTGACCACTGGTCGGGGTTGTAGTCGCCGCCGTAGGCCAGCGCGTCGAGCCGGAGGGTACGCGGAGGGAAGGTCGTCATTAACTTTTTCTCTGTCTGATCAGTTCTGCGGTTTGCCTGTACATCACTTCGTGCACATTGTATTCTGTATACACAGACTAGATCGAAGGCAGACCGTGGTCAACCCATAAACTGGCCACATACTGCGCGGAAGCCTCGGAGGGCACATGGCAATCGAACGTAAGACTCTGCGCTCACAGGTGAGGGAAGAGTTGCTCGCGCGGATGCGCTCCGGTGCCGCCCAGCCTGGTGAGAGCATCAATGAGGTACAGCTGGCCGCCGAACTCGGCGTGAGTCGCACTCCCCTGCGTGAGGCGCTGATCGGCTTGGAAAGTGAAGGGCAGATCACCAGCGTCAATGGCAAGGGGTTCCGCTTCGTGGAACTGTCCGCGGAGGAGTTCGAGGAACTCGGGCCGGTTCTTGCCGCGCTTGAGGGCCTCGCTGTCGAACTCACTCCGCTCGACACGATGCGCGAGCTCGGCGCCCAGCTGGCTGGCTTGGCTGAGGAGTTCAACCAGAATCTGGCCGAACATGCGCTGATCGCTCGACGTGACGACGAATGGCATGAGTTGATGATCAGCGCCTGCCCGAACTCCCGTTTGGTGGACCTCATCGGTACCGTCCGGGAGTTGTTCCACCGGTACGAGTCGCTTCTCGTCCCGGATGAGGTCATGGTTGAGCGGGTGGCGGCGGAGCATGGGGACATCGCTCGCGCGTTGCAGCAGGGTGACATCCCGGCAGCGCAGAACGCTCTGCGCGAGAACTGGGTCAACGGCGCCAAACGCATCCGGTCGAAAGCCAGCATCTCGTACCTGACGCCCTGAACGAGCCGGTCATCCTTTGACTGCGCCGCCGAGAAGTCCGGCGATGAACTGTCGCTGGAAGATGAGGAACAGCACCAGGAGCGGGAGAGTCGCGATCAGCGACCCGAGCATGAGTCCGGAGTAGTCGATCTTCGACAGGCCGATCATGGTGTTCAGGGCGACCGGCACGGTGTAGTTGTCTTCCGTGTTCAGCATCAGGAGGGGCCAGATGAAGGCATTCCATTGGGTCATGAAGGTGTAGATGATCAGTGCGGCGATCTGCGGGCGCGCGATAGGCAGCACGATCCGGTAGAAGGTCCGCAGTTCGTTGGCGCCGTCGATCCGAGCCGATTCGATCAGCGAATCGGGGAAGTCCAGGAATGACTGACGCATGAGGAAGATTCCGAACGCGTTGGCGAGGAACGGGATGATGACCGCCTGATAGGTGTCGATCCAGCCGAGGCTTGCCATGATCTGGAACAACGGCACCAGCAGTACCTGCATGGGGATCATCATCGTGATAAGGATCAAGCCGAGGACGATACCGCGGCCGCGGAACCGGAACTTCGCGAGACCGTAGCCGGCCATCACACTGATCGTGGAACTGAAGGCTGTGTAAATGATGGCCAGGCCGAGGCTGTTGATCATCACTCGGCCGAAGTTGGTTTCTTCTTGCAGCCTGGCGAGGTTGGTCATCAGTTCCCCGCCCGGCAACACGGGCAGGGGGGTTCCAAACAGGGCGGAGGTCTGATGGGTGGAAGCGATCACCATCCAGAGGAACGGGATGAGGCTGACGATGCTTCCGATGGTGAGGATCACGTACGCCGGCAGGTGGCGCACGACGGCGGAACGTTGTCTGCGGCCCGTTCCACTTTCGCCCGGGTTCCCGGTCTGACGAACATGGTGACGGTCGCTCACGAGGACGCGGGTCATGGTTTCTCCCTGGTGAGCCGGAATTGGATGAGTGAGATGACGGCTGTGAGGATCACCAGAAGCCACGCGATCGCGGATGCGTATCCGAAGTCGAATTGTCGGAAGCCGACTTCGTACAGGTACAGCACTGGCGTCAGGGTTGCATTGTTGGGCCCGCCGCCGGTGAGGATGAAGTTCTCGTCGAACAGTTGCAACGCGCCGATGGTGGACGTCACGCCGGTGAACAGCAGAACCGGCCGCAGCTGGGGAAGGACGATCTTGCTGAAGATCGCCCACCGGCCGGCACCGTCAATCCGGGCCGCTTCATAGAGCTCTTCCGGGATGGCTTGGAGCCCCGCGAGGATGATCACCATGTTGTATCCGGTCCAGCGCCAGGTGATCGATGCGATCAGTGCTACTCGAGCCCAGGTTTCGTTGTTCAGCCAGTCGATGGGGGCCACGCCAAGCAAACCGATGATTTGGTTGACGGCACCGCCGTCGGTTGCGAGCATGACGCGGAAGACCACGGAGTACGCCACCAGCGTGGTGACCGCCGGCAGGAAATAGAGCACCCGGAACCCGGTCCGGAATTTCAGCCAGCTTTGGTTCAGCAGGTAGGCCAGCCCGACGGCGAGGCACATCATCAGCGGCACTTGGATGACGAGAAGGATCGCGGCGGTGCCGAGGCTTTTCGCGATCAGCGGGTCTGAGAACAGCCGGGCGTACTGGTCGACTCCGACGAACGTTGTCGTGCCTCCACGTGTTGCGAAGAAACTCTGCCAGAGGGATGCGATCAGGGGATACGCGAAGAAGAGCCCGAAGAGGACGATCGCGGGAAGGACGAAGAGTAACCCTGGACGTTGCTGTCGCCGGGCCAACGTTCGTGGTTGCTGCCCGGACGCGGTGTGCGTCCGGGCGGGCGCTTGTACCGCCACGTCAGTCTGCGATTCCGCGGCCGGTCGCTGTGGCGATCTGGTCGGCGGCATCCTCGAGGGTCTTCTTCGGGTCTGCGCCGTTGACGACCGACGCCACGACGGCGTTGGCGACAATGTCGAGAGCTTTCGCGTTGTCGCTGGTGTAGGTGACCGACGGGATCTCAGCGGTCTGCTCGGCGAAGAGTTCGTAGACCTTCTGCGATGAGAAGTACGGGTCTTCCTTTTGGAAGTAGGTGTGCTCGAGTGCGGGCAGGTATGACGGGAAGAGTCCCTCGTTCTCCATCAGGGACACCTGATTGTCTGCGTCCGCCAGTGCATACGCCAGGAAAGACGCTGCCAGGTCCGGGTTCTTCGACTGAGAGGGGATCGCGAGATTCGAGCCGCCGTTGTTGGACGTCCGCGCAGAATCCTTCCCGATCGACGGGAGTTCAACCACTCCGAACTTGCCGGACAGTTCTGGCATTTCGGCGGTGAGCGTGCCGATCCACCACACGGCTTCGGGATGCACGGCGGAGTCGCCGTTCTTCGTCGCTGTCACGCGGCCGTCCCAGCCTTTGACATTCTTCAGCAGGCCTTTATCGTTCATTGTCTTCAGCAGCGTCAGCACGTCGACTGCTGCGGGTGAGGTGATGGCGATGTCGCCGTCCTCGTCGAACAGGCCCTGGCCGGCCTGTTGGAGCAGCATGGTGAACGTCGCACCGCTCGCCACATCGATCGACATGAGCGTGTGGCCCGTTTCGTCCTTGATCTGTTCGCCTGCTGCGACCAGGTCATTCCAGGTGTCCAGTGATGCCGGGTCCACTCCGGCTTCGGCGAAGTAGTCCGAACGGTAGAACAGCCCGACGGTGCCGGAATCCCAGGGAGCAGCGATCAGTTCCCCGGCGGCGTTGCTCCCAGCGGACCACTTCGACGGATCGAAGTTCGCTTCTTCGTCCCCGAGGATGGGCGTCAGGCTGGTGAACCCTTTCGGGAACTCGGAGATGTATCCGGGAGCTCGATCGGTTTCGATCGTGACAAGGTCAGGGAGTCCGCTTCCGGCCTGCAAACCCACGGAAAGCTTGTCGTACGCGTTGTCGTAACCGACGTCGACGACCTTGACCGACGTGTCGGGGTGGCTGTCCTCGTAACTTTCGGCGAGCCGCTTCAGGCCAGCAGCGGCGGTATCCCACGACCACACCGTAATCTCACCGCTCGCTTCCGCTCTGGGCTTCAGGGTGACGGAGGCGGATTGTGCGGCGCCACCGGTCGCGCAGCCGGTGACGACCAGCATCGCTGCGAGACCGGCGGCCGGGACGATCATTCGGGATATCTTCATGGGAACCTCTTCGTTGGGGTGTTCAGAATATTGTATACAGTAGACGCGCGGATGCGCTTGGCGAGTGGGGAAAGCCGCGCACTAATTCGACAGGGATACGGCAAGGTCGACGAACAGC
Organism: Mycetocola sp. 2940; assembly: GCF_040548835.1. NCBI lineage: Bacteria > Bacillati > Actinomycetota > Actinomycetes > Micrococcales > Microbacteriaceae > Mycetocola > Mycetocola sp. 2940. The sequence continues at coordinate 26,624 of NZ_JBEPSK010000015.1, read as the reverse complement.
GCCGCCGACCAGCCGAACGACGTGGTCGCGGTCGCCGCACGTTCTCCGGTGATCGGGTTGAAGTATTCGTGTGGCCCACCGCCGTGCTTGACCAGTTCGACGGTTCGTTCGGCGAGCCGGCGGGCTTCGGCGCCGTATCCGGACCGGGTCAGGCCGTCAACGAGGAGGGCGCTGATGTTGACCCAGACTGGTCCGCGCCACATCCGTTCGGCCGAGAAGTCGGGGTCGCCGAGGGCGACGGTCGGTACCGGCCAGCGCGTGTTGAATTGGGTTGGGTCGTCGATGGCCGCGACGAGAATCTCTGCGACGGCCGGTGGCAGTTCGCCGGTCAGCAGCGGCAGCAAACTGACCGCCGTATAAGAGGGCAGTGTCTCGCCGCCGGCACGAGCGTGAAAACGACCGGATGTCTCATCCCACAGGTCGAGCAGGCGGAGAAGAGTGGAGTCGGCTCGGTCCGTGAACCGCTGGGCTTCGCTGTGCCGCCCTCCGCGGCGCCACTCCTGGGCGAGTTCACGGTCCTGCATCACCAGGTATGCGCCGAGGTCTGGTGCCGCCACCGGTATGGCCGCATCGAAGATGGGACTGTCGTCGAGCCCGGACGAGTACGGATGACCGTACTCGGGCATGCCGTCGGCGTCTGCATCGGAGTGCGCGAACCACCAGTCCTGGGACCGCGCAATGGTGTTCCATGCTGTGTCCGCCCAGCGGTCGACTGCTGCAGCTCCGACGCCTGGTGCGGTTGCCTCGAGAACTTTCCGCAACGCCCAAGCGGCGAGGGGCGGCTTGGTCAGCGGCACCGGCTTGGACAGGTCGGCCGCGTTTGAGCCATGACGGCGAAGCGTTTCCCGGTCGTTCAACGGGAGGTCGTCACTTGAGGCGAGCACCCCTTCGTCGTGGACCACGTCGGGGAGTTGACCGTCGGATGTCGGGAATCGGAACGCCAGGTCGAGCTGCTCCCTGGCAAGCTCAGGGTCGCCGTGTCGCAACCCGACGGCGATGAAGTAGGCATCCCATTGCCACAGGCCGACATAACCGATTTTGGACGGAACGACAGCTCGCGCTTTGCCTTGGCCGGGCAGTTCAATGATGTTCGCACCGAGAACCCACCAGCACAGGGCGGTCATCTGTTGGAGGTCGGGACGAACCCGGGGGCACCGGTCAAGCCATGCCGTCCATACACCGAGTGTCTGGCTGAGATTATCCCGATGGTCCGCCGCCGTGCGGATGGCCGTGCGTCGCTTCTCGTCAATGTGAATCTCGACGGACGTTTTAGCGTCGGCGCCGAGCCGGATTCGGGTGATTTCTCCGTCCGGCATGCCGAGTCGAAGCTCGACGGCCGCTCCGTGCGCTCCGACGCTGAGCGCGTCCGGGCCGGCGAAGGTGACGGACGCCATCCCGTCACCGAATTCGATCACATGTGGGAGAACCCGGGTCACGAAAAGCGGGTGCCCCGACACCGTGACCGTCAGCGTTTCGATCACCACGCAGTCGTCGAGTTTGCGCTCGTATTCTGCTCTGCTGACCTGCAATCCGCTGACCTGGTTTCCTTGACCGGGTGCGGCGAGAAGGAGAACACGTGAGCGTGGCAACGTGAACGGCGCATCGACAAGGTCGAGGGACTCGCCGACCAGCTGGAGGAGTTCCTCGGTGGACGGTTCTGCGGCGTGCCGGGTGAAGTCGCTCATCGTCCACCGAGTCCTGACGCGGCCATGCTGCTGATGATTTTCCGCTGCCCGATGACGAAGGCGACCAGCATCGGGATGGTGGCTACCGCTGATGCCGCCATCACCAGGCCGTAGTTGACGGAACCATGCTGACCCTGGAAGGACGCCAGCAGGAGCGGGACCGTGAACAGTTCGGAGCTGTTCAGCAGGACCAGCGGGAACAGGAACGCGTTCCACACGTCGAGGGCGACGATGATGCTCAGCGCGCCGAGTCCCGGTCGGAGGTTCGGGAGGACGACGCTCCAGAACGTCCGCCACCGGCCGGCACCGTCGACGAGGGCTGCTTCCTCGAGCTCGCGGGGAAGGGACAGCACGAACTGTCGCATCAGGAACACCGCAAACGGGTTCACCATGATCGCTGGGATGATCAGCGCAAGGTGTGAGTCCACCCATCCGAGGTTGCTCATCAACAGGTAGAACGGGATGAGGGTGACCTGCTTCGGGATCATCTGTGTAGCAAGGAAGATGATGAAGAGGATTCGGTTGCCGCGGAACTTGATCCGTGCGAAGGCGTATCCGGCCATGGACGCGGTCACCAGAGTGCCGACGACGGCGAGAACGGCGATGTAGATGCTGTTCAGGTACGCCTGTCCGAACGGCGCGGCGTTCCACGCGTCTACGAAGTTGGTGAACGTCCACGGAGCGGGCCAGAAACTCAGCGGGTCTTGCAGCAGTTGCGGCAGCGTTTTGAACGCGGTGAGCATCATCCACAGGAACGGGAACACCATCGCAATCCCGACGACAGCCAGCACGACGTGAAGGGCGACGACTCGACCGCGGGCACCGGCCGCGCGGCGGCTGTCAGTTTCGGCGAGGAGGGTGACCGGTCGTTCCGTGCGGGTCATGCGGCACCGTCCTCGTAGTGAACGAACTTCTTCTGGGCGCCGAACTGGACGGCAGTCACGACAAGGGTGAGAACAAGCAGGATGACCGCGGCCGCGCTGGACGGTCCGAATTGGAAACGCCCGAAACCGAGGTCGTAGATGTGGTAAACGATCGTGCGGGTCGCGTTGTCGGGGCCGGCGTTCGCGGTGAGGACGAACACGACGTCGAACGTTTGGAGCGAGCTGATGAAGGCGATGACGGATGAGAAGAAGATGATCGGTGAGAGCAGCGGCATCCGGATACGCCAGAAGAGCGTGAAGGCTCCTGCTCCGTCGAGCTTCGCTGCCTCGATCACGGATGCTGAGATGTTCTGCAGGCCGGCGAGGAAGATGATGACGTTCAAACCCATGGATGCCCAGATCGAGACGATGCAAACAGCGATGAGAGCGAGACTTGGGTCACCCAGCCAGTCGGGAGGGGCGACGCCGAAGATTGTGGCGATGGCGGTGCTGAGTACGCCGTCCGCTCGGAGCATCTGCTGCCAGATCATCGCGACGGCGACGGTGCTGGTGACGACGGGCGCGAAGAACAAGACCAGGTAGAGAGTTCTGGTTTTCAGTTTCTCCAACGCGACGGCGATGATGACGGAAAAACCCAACCCGATCGGAACGGTGATCAGTGCGATGAGGAGGGTGTTCACGATACTGCGCAGCAGCAGCGGGTCCTGAAGTTGGGAGACGAAGTTGTCGAAGCCGACCCAGGTGAGCTCGGACAGACCGTCCCAGGAGGCGAAAGCGAGGACGAGGCTGCCGACAAACGGAAGGAGCACGAACACGACCATGCCGATCAGCTGCGGCCCGACGAAGAGGTAGCCCCAGCGTCGGTCTTTGCGCCGCCAGGCGGACTCCTTGCGGAGCCCGCCTGGTGTGTTCACGCTCGGGGCGTCTCTCGTGGAGAGCCGGTCAAGCATGGTGGTCACAGTTCATCCTCACTTGCTGGTTTTGCTGACGATGAGGTCCGCGATTGTGTCGAGGGTGCTCTGCGCGTCGCTTTTGCCCTCGTAGAGGGAGAGCATCAGGTCGCTGATGTCGGTGGAGAGGCCGGGTACGGCTGCCACTGTCGGGTGGTCTTCGAAGCCGATGTCCCGCATGTCGAGGAACGTCTGCGCGTGGGCCGGGTAGCCGTCTTCGAGCACGACGTCATCTGCGCCCTTGATGGACGGCACAGCGTTGCCGCCACCCTGAAGCCGGAATGTCTGCCCTTCAGCGCTGAGGAACTCGGTCCAGAATGTGAATGCGGCGTCCTTCTTCTCCGTATTCCTGTTGATCGCAAGGTACGACGTCGCGACACCGGTCGGTGCGGCGGATCCGTCCGGTGTTGGCCAGCGGACGATGTCGTAACTTGCTTCCTCGCCCGCCGATTTGACGGTGCCGATCGTGTACCGGCCCTGTGAGAAGAAGCCGGCCTTGTGGGAGACGAAGAGACTGTCCGCGCCGGCGCCTTCAGGAAGAGAGTCCGCGACGACGAATTTTCCGTCCTGGAAGTTCTTTCCGAGAGTCTCGACGGCGTCAATGGTGGCTTGGTCGGTGTTACCGGTGAAGTCACCGGATTCGTTGAACGCGTTCCCGCCCTGTGAGGAGATCCAGCTGTAGTGGGTTGCCCAGTAGTTCCAGAACAGTGAACCGGTGAGTCCAGCGGCTTCCAGTTTGTCGTTCATGGCGAGGTAGACGTCGGTGGTCCACTTCCCCTGTTCGGCGAGTTCTGCCGGGTCTTCTGCGATTCCCGCTGCTTCCAATGCTTTCTTGTCGTACCAGAGGACGTCTGGGTTGGAGTCGTTCGGGGCGGCGAAGATGTCTTCGTCGGTTTGGGCGGCACCGAACAGGCCGGGGAAGAAGTCATCCGGTTTGGTTTTGCTGTCCTCTGATTCCATGAGGTTTGTCAATGGCAGCAGCACGTTCGCGTTGACGAACTGCCCGATTTTGTCGTCTCCGATGTAGAAGACGTCGGGCGCTGTTCGCGAGGTCAGTTGGGCAAGAAGTTTCGAGTGGTAGTCGCCGTAGGACGCGACTGGCTGCAACTCCACTTTGATGTCGGGGTGACGTTTCATGAAGTCATCGTTGAACTCTTCAAATCGGGTGAGTTCCTCGGGGGTGCCCCAGGTGGACCACACGACGGTATCGGAGTCGCCGGAGGAGGATCCACCGCTGCACGCGGCGAGGGATACGGCGATTGCACCGGCGGCGATGACCGCAGTGACCTTTCGCTTCAATGGGGGGGACGTGGACATGAGGGCCTCTCGACGATGAAAGATGCGGGTCTGTATTCGGTATTCTGTATACAGATCGCACCTTTGTCAAGACTTCCGAGGCTGAACGTGCTCCCCCGGCCTTTCTTGGTCGATGCCCGCGCAAGAACCAACTCTCGAACGGGAAGGTGAGAAGCACCGATTCGTGCACCGGCCGGGCTGCAGCAGGAGTGCCTCGTCCCGCTCTACCCGCAGGGAACGGTGGACGCCCTGCTCCCCGACGCAGTATCAATGCATATGAGATGAGCCGCTTCTATCGCGACGCACTCGGGGCGCCTCGGACGGGATGCGCCGTGTGGTCGCATCATGCCGCTCGAGCCCGAATATCCGCAGGCGACGCTCCCCAACGAGAAAGCCCCGGAGAGACAGCCAGAACTGGCGTCTTTCCGGGGCATACCGTGCGCCCGAAGGGATTCGAACCCCCAACCTTCTGATCCGTAGTCAGATGCTCTATCCGTTGAGCTACGGGCGCATGGGCTTGGCCCGACAAAACGTAGTCGCTCGCAGGCCGTATTAGAGACTACATGACCGCGCCGCCGGGCGCCAATCGACGGGACTGCCCTGACACCCCGCGACGGCGCAAGCCACCCTAAGCGCGGGGTATAGTTGATGTTTGTCAATCATCTATCCCGGAGTCGAATGCCTCGAACTGCCCGCAGCACTAAGCCGAAGAAGATCAAACGCACCGCTTCCGCCGACGGAACCATGTCTCAGCGACAGGTCCTCGAGGCGCTGTCCGGCCTGCTGCTTGGGATGTTCGTCTCGATCCTCGCCGGGACGGTGGTCGCGACATCCCTCCCCGTCATCATCTCCGACCTCGGCGGCGACCAATCGGCGTACACCTGGGTCGTGACATCCACCCTCCTGGCGACGACGGTATCGACTCCGCTCTGGGGCAAGTTCGCCGACCTCTTCGATCGCAAGCTGCTGATCCAGCTCGCCCTCGGACTCTTCGTCGTCGGATCGGCGGCTGCAGGCTTCTCGCAGGACACCAACACGCTCATCCTCTTCCGCATCTTCCAGGGTCTGGGCGGTGGCGGGCTCGCGGCGCTCAGCCAGATCATCATGGCCGACATCATCAGCCCGCGTGACCGGGGCAAGTACGCCGGGCTCTTCGGCGCTGTCATGGCACTCGGCACCGTCGGCGGCCCGCTTCTCGGCGGCCTGGTGACGGATGCCTTCGGCTGGCGCTGGAACTTCTTCATCGCGTTACCGATCGCGATCGTCGCGATCCTCCTGCTCCAGTCGACACTGCACCTGCCCAAACACCCGAAGCGCACCGTGCGGATCGACTACCTCGGCGCGATCCTCATCACTGCGGGCGTCTCACTCCTGCTCATCTGGGTCTCGATGGCCGGGTCTCAGTACGACTGGGCATCGGTGCAGAGCCTCGTCATGGTCCTCGGCTCGATCCTTCTTCTCGCTGCCGCCGTTCTCGTCGAACTCAAGTCGCCCGAGCCGATCATTCCCCTCGGGATGTTCCGCAACCGCACGTTCACCCTCTCCGTCATCGCGAGCATCTCCGTCGGCGTCTCGCTGTTCGGGACCTCGGTGTTCCTCGCCCAGTACATGCAGCTCGCCCGCGGCGCCTCACCGACGGAATCCGGCCTGCTCACCATCCCGATGATGGCCGGCCTGCTGATCTCCTCCACCGTCTTCGGCGGACTGATCAGCCGGCGCGGCAAGTGGAAGGCGATCATGGTGTCGGGTTCCGCCCTGACGGTGCTCGGCTCGACCCTGCTCGGCACCCTTCACTACGACACCAACCTCATCCTGGTCGGCGTCTACATGGCGGTCCTCGGAGCAGGCGTCGGCATGCTCATGCAGAACCTGGTCCTCGTCGTGCAGAACTCGATCGAGGTGCGCAACCTCGGGGTCGCGACGAGCGCCATCACCTTCTTCCGCAGCCTCGGCGGCACCATCGGGGTCTCTGTGCTCGGCTCGATCCTTGGAACCGTCGTCGCCCAGAGCATTCGCGACGACGTCGCCGCCCTCAAACCCGCCGACCAGGCCCTGGCCGGCACCTACCTCGGGAGCGGAACGATCCCGAAGATCTCCGAACTGCCCGACGTACTCACGACCATCGTGGAAAGCGCCTACGGAACCGGCGTCGGATTCGTCTTCCTCTGCGCCGTCCCGCTCACGATCGTGACCCTGGTCGCGGTCGCCTTCCTCCCGAACGTGCCGCTGGGGACCCTCAACGCCATACAGCTGAAGACACAACGCGCCGACCGTTCCGCGTCTGCAGACAAGTCCCGTGAACGCGACGACGCCAACGACATGCTCATCGACGTCTCCACCGCCAGCGTCGCCCTTCCCGCGGTCGGGCTCGCCCACCCGACGGAATCGACGACGGTGGGCGAACGGGAGAACCCCACCAGGATCCAGCCGCAAAGAAGCGACAGATGAGTGCCGACCGCGACCCCGTCGCATCCGACGATCGCCATGCCGCGGCGATCCTGACGGCCGAAGATTCGATCAGTACCCTGTCGCGCAAGCTGCAGCTGATCGTGCGCAATGCGGCAACGGCGGTTGACCCGTCGCTCCAGCCGGTCAGCTATCGGCTGCTGCGGACCATCCAACGCTGCGGAACCGTCCAGGCCAGCGTCGCAGCCGACATGCTCGTCGTCGACCGGAGCGTCATCAGCAGGCAGGTGCGACAGCTTGAGAACCTCGGCCTGGTCGAGACCCGCACCGACCCGGTGGACGGCCGGGCGCGCATCCTGGCCCTCACCGAGGAAGGCACCCTGCGAATGCGCTCGGTCAACCCGACGAACCGCACGATTCTGCACGGGTTGCTCGCGTCGTGGTCGGCCGAGGAACTGGAGAGTTTCTCGGCGCAGGTCGAACGCCTCAACGAGGCCGCCGACGTCGCCACCGCCAACCCGGCAACCTGACGCGCTGGCGGCTACTTCACACTGCCGCTGACAAGCCCGGCCACGAGCCAGCGCTGCAGGTACACGGCGGCGGCGAACACGGGGATGACCCCGATGATGGATGCCGCGGCGATCTTCCCGAAGTCCTGCAGGCGCTCCCCCAGCATGAGCGAGAGCACCACGGGCACGGTTTGCGCCTCGGGCCCCTGGGTGAGGAAGGTCGCGAGGACGAACTCGTTGTAGTTCAGCACCGCCACGATCACGCCGACGGCCACCAGCCCGGGGGTAAGCAGCGGCACCACGATGCTGGTGAGCACCCGGAAGGCTCCGGCACCGTCGAGCTGGGCGGCCTCGTCGAGCTCCACGGGGAGCTTGCGCACGAATCCCTCGAGCAGCCAGACGGCGACGGCGGTGTTGGCGAGCGCGTACACGAGAGTCAGCCCGGTGAGCGTGTTGTTGAGCCCGAGCACGCGCAGGAGCGTGAAGATCGGCACGACGGCGACGATCGGCGGCAGCAGCCACGGACTGAGGATCGTCGCGGCGAGGGTCTTGCCGCCCGTCCGGTAACGCACCATCGCCCAGGCGGCCGGCAGCGCGATCACCAGCGTGAGCAGCGCTCCGCCGAGCGAGGCGATCACCGAGTTGAGGATGCCACGTGGCAGCCGCGACGACGCGGCATCCACCCAGTTTCCCCATTCCGGGTTCGACGGCCAGAGGATCCCGGCCGAGATCTCACCCTGCTTCATGAGCGACACCGAGAGCAGGTAGAGAAGCGGGAGCAGCGTGAACAACAGAGCGACTCCGACAGCGGCGGTGGCCAGCCGGCTCGAACGCTTAATCATGGTGAAGTCTCCTCGTGATCGCCACGACCGGCAGCGTCACCAGGGTGACGACGACGGCGAGGAGCAGCGTGATCGTGCCGGCGCGGCCGAGATCGAACTGCTGGAGCGCGGCCTGGTAGATCAGGTAGGCGGGAACCGTCGTGGACTGCCCCGGCCCGCCCGCGGTCATGATGTAGACGAGGTCGAAGACCTTGAAAGCGAGGACGATCCGGATCAGAAAGGCGGCGGCGATCGTCCCCGCGATCGCCGGAAGGGTGATCTGCGCGAAGAGGCGGATGCCGCCGGCCCCGTCGAGCGCTGCGGCTTCCGTCACCTCCGGGTCCTGTCCCAGAAGCGCGGCGAACACGAGCAGTGCGATGAGCGGCGACCACTCCCAGACGTCAGCAATCGCCACGCCGAGGAACGCGAGCGTCGGCGACGCCAGCACCGACACCGGGTCTCCGGAGTACCCGAAGAAGGTCAGGATCGTGTTGAACAGACCACCGGAGGGGTTGAAGATCAGTTTCCAGAGGATTCCGACGACGACGGGCGGGGTGATCATGGGCAGCAGGAGCAGGGTGCGCACGAGCGCGCCGGACCGTGCGCTGCGGAACAGCGCCAGCGCCGTGGCGACCCCGAGCACGACGCTCGCCGTCGAGACGAAGATGGCGTACACGGTGTTGCGGGCGAGTGCGGCGACGACATCCGAGTCGGCGAGCGCCGCCTCGATGTTGGCCGTGCCGACCCACTCCTGGAACGGGCGACCCAGGCTCGACTCCGACAGTGCGGTGAGCACGATGAAGATCAGCGGGTAGAGGCCGAGCACGATCAGCGACAACACGCTCGGTGCCACGAAAAGCCGGTGCGCCGTGACGTCGCGGCCGCGCCAGCGCGGACGGGGCGCGGGAACGCCGGAACCCGGCGGCGTCGGGAGACGTCGCCGGGTGTCCGGTTTCTGGAGGGTGCTAAGAGCCAAGGATCTCTTCCCATTCAGCCTGCACGCCGTCCAGGGCCTCCTGGGCGGTTCCGCCTTCGCCGGCGAGGAGCTTGGCGAGCTCGTCGGTGAGAATCTGCGCGAGCTCGGTCGCGTGCTCACCGGTCGGCCAGGCCAGGGCGCCTTCGAGCGTCGCCCGGTTGGCCTCCTGCAGTTCGGGGTACTCGGTGCCGTAGCTCTCGCTCTCGAGCGACGAGATCCGGTTCGGGTCGATTCCGGTGGGAGGCGTCGCGGTCAGCAGCGCCTCGTTCACCTCGGACGACGCAGCCCACTCGACGAAGGTCTTGGCCAGTTCGGTCTTCTCCGTGTTCGCGGCGATGACCCAACTGAAGCCGGCCACCAGAGACGCCCGGCTCTCGGTGTTGTCCCCACCGGTCGGCAGGAACGAGACGCCCCACTTGTCGACGACCTCCGAACCGCTCTCCGGGTCCTGCGAGCGGACGCCGAGGTCGGTCCAGTTCTCGATGAAGCCGACCTTGCCGGCGAACCACGCGCTGTTGCCTGCGCCGAAGTCGGTCTCAGCCGGTGTGGGCAGGGCGTGGTCGTTGATGTCGACGAGCGCCTGCGCGGCGGCGACGGCCTCTTCTGAGTTGATGACCGGCTTGCCGTCCTCGTCGAGGAACTCGCCACCGAAGCCGGCGAGACGGTTGGCGAAGCTGGCGCCGAGGATCAGCGGGGACTTCTGACCGAAGATCGCGGCGCCGTAGACGCCGTTCGCCTTTTCGTTCTCGGTGATGGTCTTCGACTGCTCGAGGTACTCATCCCAGGTCGCGGGCGGCTCGGTGAAGCCGTTCCGCTCGAGGATTTCCTTGTTGTAGAAGAGCACGTGGGTGTCGCCGTCGAAGGGCACGCCGTAGCGCTTGCCGTCGACTTCGCTGTACGGCTCGTAGATCGAGGGGATGAAGTCGTCGGTGTCGAGCGCGTCTTCGGATTCGACCCATTCGGTGAGGTCCTGGATCGCGCCGTCAGCGGCGAGGTCACCGAGCGAGACGTACCAGGGCGCTGCGACGTCGATCGTGTTCGCACCGGACTGCTGGTCAAGGGCGAGCTTCGAGCCGATCTCGTCGTAGGGCACGATGACCGGGTTGATCTTGGCCCCGGTCTCCTTCTCGAACTCGGTCGAGAGCCATTCGGATGCTCCCTCGTGGGAGGAGATCAGCAGCACGGTGAGTTCCTCACCGGTGAAGTCACCGTCGGCGGAAGCGCTGTCCTCAGCGGGAGCCGAGCAGCCGGCGAGGACGAGCGAGACGGATGCCGCGATGCCGGCGGCGAGGATCGTGCGCGGCCGGCGGATCCGGCGAGGCGAAAAAGACATGTCGAACTCCAGAGGGGGATGGGTGCTTTCTGAAGATACGGAGGAGGCGGCTCGTCCGCCGGGTGTGACGTAAGAATTCGACACGTTTCGTCATGTTCCCGATCTCGCTGCCCGGAGTGTTTCCTTAGGTTTCGCCTCGTCCGGTTCATCGGGGGCCACGCTGGTAACTTTCGAAGTCCGGCACAGAACCCAAGGACTTCACCCATGCCAGAAGCAACAGCAACCACCCAGCCCCGCACCCACTGGTCGGGCACCGCAGACCAGACGGAACTCGACCGCTGGCAGTCGATCGCCGAAGGCGTCGCCCGCGAGCTCGCCGTCGACGTGCTCGAGCGGGACCGCGCCAATGTGGACCCCCGCCGCGAACTGCAACTGCTCCGCGACTCCGGCCTCGTCAACCTGCTCGACCCGGCCGAACTCGGTGGGGGCGGCGCCCACTGGGAGACCGCGTTCCTCGTGATCCGCACCCTCTCCCGGGTCGACGCATCCGTCGCCCAGGTGCTCGCCTACCACTACATCAACAAGAGCAACATCAGCTTCCTCGTGCCGCGCGATCAGCAGGCCGAGTGGTACCGGGCCACGATCGAGGGCCAGTGGTTCTGGGGTGACAGCGTCAACCCGGTCGACCCTGACCTGCAGCTGACCCCGGATGCCGGCGGCTGGCGGCTCAACGGCGTGAAACACTTCTCGACGGGCGCCTCGGTCGGCGACCGCATCCTCATCTCCGCCGCCGTGACGGGTGGGGACCGCGACGGTCAGCTCGTGCTCTTCGTCATCCCCGCGGATGCCGCCGGCGTCGAGCCGCTCGGCGACTGGGACGCCCTCGGCCAGCGGTTGTCGGCCAGCGGCTCCGTTCGCTACACCGATGTCGCCGTCACCGAGGCGGACCTCCTCGGTGAGCTCACGGAGGAACCCTTCGCGAACCTCATCACTCCCGGCATCCAGCTCGCGTTCTCGAACCTCTACCTCGGCGTTGCCCAGGGAGCGCTCGAGCAGGCTCGCGATCTCACCCGCGCACGCAAGAACGCGTGGTTCCTCTCCTCAGCCGACCTGTACCGCAACGACCCGTTCGTCCAGCGCGTGTTCGGTGAGTTCGTGGCGCGTGTCGAGGCCGTCGAAGCGCTTGCCGACAAGGTGGGACGCCGGTTCGACGCGGTCGTCGAGCTCGGGGACGCAGTCGCGTTCGAGACCCGCGGGGCGATCGAAGTCGACATCGCCAAGCTCAAGATCGTGTCGACCGAGGTCGGCATCGACGTCGCGAACCGCGTGTTCGAAGTGACCGGTTCCAGTTCGGCCAAGGCGAGCGTGGGACTCGACCTGTTCTGGCGCAACATCCGCACCCACTCGCTGCACGACCCGGTCGACTACAAGAAGCTCGAGGTCGGCGCCCACTTTCTCAACGGAGAGTTCCAGCCGATTTCGCTCTACACCTAGGAGAATCCGGATGCCAACGACGACAGCACCAGAGACCGTGTCCCGGCTCGATTCCGTCCTCGAACGACTGCGGCCGGTCTTCGACGACATCGCCGCAGGCGCCGTGCGACGCGAGCAGGAGCACACCCTGCCGCACACAGAGGTCCGCCGACTCGTGGACGCCGGCTTCGCCGGGCTGCGTGTGCCGGTAGAGGACGGCGGCGACGGGCTCACCATCCCGGAACTGGCCGAGGTTCTGGTCGAGCTGGCAGCCGCGGACTCGAACCTTCCCCAGATCTTCCGGGGGCACATCGCTTTCGTCGAAGACCGTCTCACCGCGCCGCCCGGCGCCGACCGCGACCGCTGGTTGCGCCGCTTCGCCGACGGCGAGTTCGTCGGCAACGCCTGGAGCGAAGTGGGACAGGGCGCCCTCGGCACGTCGTCGACCACGCTGGACAGGGACACGGACGGCTGGACGCTGAACGGCCGCAAGTTCTACACGACCGGAAGCATCTACGCCGACTGGATCGACGTCACAGCCCGGCGCTCCGACGACGTCGACGGCACCGCTCTCGTGCGAACCTCCCAGCCCGGCGTGAGCATCACCGACGACTGGGACGGTTTCGGCCAGCAGCTCACCGGCACGGGCACCACCGTCTTCGACCGGGCGGCGGTCGAGGACGACAACGTTTTCGCGTTCGCCGACCGCTTCCGCTACCAGACCGCGATCTACCAGCTCGTCCTCCTCGCCGTGCTCGCCGGTGTCGCCCGTGCGGCCGAGCGCGACACGGCCCGGGAGGTTCGGGATCGGACCCGCGTGTACAGCCACGGCTCGGCGTCGCTCGTGCGCGACGACCCGCAGATCCAGGCGATCGTCGGTGAGATCTCGTCCGTGGCCTTCGTCGCGCAGGCCACCGTGCGGAACGTTGCCGACACCATCGAGCGGGCGTACGAGACGGCAGGTCGGCGTGGGTCTGCCGAGGACGACGCCGCCAACATCGCGGCCGAGATCGCGTCGGCACAGGGGCAGGTCGTACTCTCGACGCTCGTGCCGCAGGTGGTGACCCGCGTGTTCGACACGCTCGGAGCATCCGCCGTCAGCCGGGCGAAGGGCCTCGACCGCCACTGGCGCAACGCCAGGACCGTGGCCTCCCACAACCCGTGGATCTACAAGGCCAAGATTGTCGGAGACTGGGCGATCAACGAGACGCCGCCTCCGTTCCTGTGGGAGATCGGCGTCGCCACCCCGGATCGCTGAAACAACGAATCCATCCCTGAGGAGATCATCGTGACCGACGACGTGCGCTTCGACGCATCCGTTCCCGACATCCATGCGCCCTACCAGGCGGCATCCGACCGATACACCCACCTCGGCTACCGCCGGGTCGGCGACAGCGGGCTGCTGCTGCCGCCGATCTCGCTGGGCCTCTGGTACAACTTCGGCGACAACCGGCCGTTCGACGGCCAGCGCGAGATCCTGCGCCATGCCTTCGACCGCGGCATCACCCACTTCGATCTCGCCAACAACTACGGGCCGCCGAACGGCAGTGCCGAAGAGAACTTCGGCCGGATGCTGTCGCGCGACTTCAAGCCGTACCGCAGCGAGCTCATTGTGTCGACGAAGGCCGGCTGGCCGCACTGGCCGGGCCCGTACGGCGACTTCGGGTCGCGCAAGTACCTGCTCAACAGCCTCGACGAGTCGCTCGAGCGCCTGCGCACCGACTACGTCGACATCTTCTACTCGCACCGCGTCGACCCGAACACCCCGCTTGAAGAGACCATCGGCGCGCTCGACACCGCCGTGCGGCAGGGCAAGGCGCTCTACGCCGGCATCTCCTCGTACTCGGCCGAGCGCACCGCGCGCGCCGTCGAGATCGCGCGTGGGCTCGGCACGCCCCTCGTGATCCACCAGCCGTCGTACTCGCTCGTCAACCGTTGGGTCGAGGAAGGCCTGCTCGACACGCTTCGCGACAGCGGACTGGGATCGATTGCCTTCACGCCGCTCGCGCAGGGCCTGCTCACCGGCAAGTTCCTCGACGACCCGGAGGCGTCCCACGCGACACCGCGCGGATCGTTCAACGACAGCTTCCTGTCCGAGGACAACCTCGCACGCCTGCGCGGCCTCAACGACATCGCGGCATCCCGTGGCCAGACCCTCGCCCAGCTCGCGCTGGCCTGGGTCCTGCGGCCGGGCGGCGCGACGAGCGCGCTCATCGGCGTCTCGCGCATCGAGCAGCTCGACGAGAACCTCGCGGCGCTCGAGAACACGTCGTTCACCGCCGACGAACTCAGCCGCATCGATGAGTTCGCGGGTGACGCGGGCGTCAACCTCTGGGCGCAGTCCAGCGACCTGTAGCCGGACGGATGCTGCCTCGCCCGGCGCGGGGCGGCATCCGTTCCGCCCGCGCCGGTCTTCTGCCCCGGCGCGGGTGCATTCGCGCCCGCGCCCCGCGAAAACACCCGCGCCGGGCGACGGAGCAGGGCCGGCAGGGCCGGGGTTTACTTCTGGGAAGGGCCCAGGACGGCTGCCTCCCCTGCGGCAAGCGGCGCGGCATCCGTTCTCGCGCGCGGGTCTTCTGCCCAGGCGCGGGTGAAAGAGCACCCGCGCGCCGCAAAAACACCCGCGCCGGGCGACGGAGCAGGGCCGGCAGGGCCGGGGTTTACATCTGCGAAGGGCCCAGGACGGCTGCCTCCCCTGCGGCAAGCGGCACGGCATCCGTTCTCGCGCGCGGGCCTTCCGCCCCGGCGCGGGTGCATTCGCGCCCGCGCCCCGCAAAAACACCCGCGCCGGGTGGCGGAGCAGGGCCGGCAGGGCCGGGGTTTACTTCTGCGAAGGGCCCAGGACGGCTGCCTCCCCTGCGGCAAGCGGCGCGGCATCCGTTCTCGCGCGCGGGTCTTCCGGTCAGGCGCGGGTGAAAGAGCGCCCGCCCGCCGCAAAAACACCCGCGCGGGCTGCTCTCGCCCGTCGCGTCAGCGCAGGTGCCGCTCCTCCAGCGCCACGAGCTGGCGTTTGAGCGCGACCTGCCGGTACGAGGTGTCGATGAGCTCGGCGACGAACTGCCAGTCGGTTCCGTCGAGCGTCAGGTCCATTCCGAGCCAGCCGGCAGGGCCGAAGTACGGCGGCACGAAGAACCGGTCGTCATCGAGCAGGGCGGGCCGCTCGTCTGGGTCGGGTTTGAACACCATCGAGTGCGGGCGGTCCATCGACGACCCCATCACGACGAAGAGCTTCTTACCGGCACGGAAGGTCGGCCGCCCCCACGCCTCGACCTCGGCGTACTCCGGGTAGTCGGCGCAGATGTCGCGGACGGCGTCGACGACCTGGTCGGCCGGTTCGAACACCTGCGGATGCTCCATGGCGGCGATCATACGCCCGCCGGCGTCCGGCGGGCAGCCTGTCTAAGCCGCGGTGGTGGGCCTGGCCGGGCAGTGCACCTGTGTCTTCACTCCGCTGCGGTCGACGGAATGCAGCGACATGGCCTGGCCGCAGAGCGGGCACGCGGACTCCGAGGCAGGGGGCAGGGCCTCTTCGTTGTACGGGCCGAGCGGCGGCGGCCCGATGTACGGACGCAGCCTGTTGTTCAACCAGTTGGTGAAGCCGCCGGCATCCGCGACGCTCTCGCGGGACTTTTTAGTTCGTGCCATAACCGTTAGTGTATAGGTTGATCATGAGAGAGGCAGACATGAGCTCATCCACCACCGAGGCCGACAACCTGCTCGCGCTCGAGAACCAGGTCTGCTTCGCCCTCGCCGTGGCCAGCCGCAGCGTGCTGGCGCTGTACCGCCCGATCCTCGAACCGCTGGGCCTCACGCACCCTCAATACCTGGTGATGCTTGCGCTCTGGGAGCACAGCCCCCGCTCGGTCAAGGAGATCGGCTCAGCCCTGCAGCTCGACCCGGCGACCCTCTCCCCCCTCCTCAAGCGCCTCGAAGTCACCGGGTACGTGCGCCGTGAGCGCAGCACGGTCGATGAACGGGTCCTCGACATCACGCTGACGGATGCCGGGCGGCGCCTGCGCGACCAGGCCGAAGGCATCCCGCCGAAAATCGTGTCAGCACTCGGCATGTCCGTCGACGAGCTCACACGAATGCGCGAGACGCTTCACGCGGTTATTGCCGCGGCCACGCCCGCCTGACGGTCCGGGCAGAGCCGGCCGCGCCTGCGATAGAATGGTGCCAGCGAAGGGGAGTAGTTCCCACCGCCGCTTTCAATCCAGAAACGGCGACGCGGTCTGTCGACACACTGGTCCCACGACCCGGCAGCCCACCCGCAGAAGCGGGCGAGCGAGACCTTCGGCCACATGTCAACGATGGCCGAAGTCTCGAGAATCCTGAGGATCTTCGGCCCACCGAAGCAGGAGCACTCCGTGACCGAATCCCCCACCATCCCAACGCCGAGTCCCGCCGAGGTGAAACGCTGGCGCCGGTACCTCGCCGATGAACGCGCCGAAGCATCCGTCTACAGCGAACTCGCCAGCCGCCGCACCGGCGAGGAGCGGGCCATCCTGCTCGGTCTCGTCGAGGCCGAGCGGCGGCACGAAGCCCACTGGATCCGCCTGCTCGGCGCGCACGCGAACGATCCCACCCGCACCGCCCTCCGCACGCGGCTGCTCGCTTTCCTCGCCCGGCGGTTCGGTTCCGTCTTCGTGCTGGCGCTGATGCAGCGCACCGAGTCCCGGTCCCCGTACGAATCGGATGCCGACGCCACAGACGCGATGGCAGCCGACGAGCGGCTGCACGAGGAGATCGTGCGCGGGCTCGCCGCTCGCGGACGCAACAGCATGTCCGGTACGTTCCGCGCCGCGGTCTTCGGCGCGAACGACGGGCTGGTCTCGAACCTCGCACTCGTGCTGGGCATGAGCGCCACCGGCGTCGGCAACGGGGTCGTGCTCGCCGCCGGCGTCGCGGGGCTCCTCGCCGGCGCCCTCTCAATGGGCGCCGGCGAATTCGTCTCGGTGCGCTCGCAGCGCGAACTGCTCGAGTCGACCACCCCCGACCCGTCGGCCCGCACGGTGCTCCCCCAGCTCGACGTCAACGCCAACGAGCTCCAGCTGGTCTACCGGGTGCGCGGCATGGCGCCGAAGCAGGCCGCGGAGCACGCCCACGAGGTGCTCAACGGCCTGGACTGCGTCCACGTCGGCATCAACACCGGGAGCCTCGCCGCGCAGAACGAACACGAGCAGATCGGCTCGGCCCGCGGCGCCGCCGTCTCGAGCTTCCTCTTCTTCGCGTCCGGCGCGATCGTGCCGGTGCTCCCGTACCTGTTCGGGCTCTCCGGTCTCGCGGCCGTCGCCGTGGCATCCGTTCTGGTCGGAATCGCGCTGCTCATGACCGGAGCGGTCGTCGGCGTGCTCTCGGGTGCGTCACCGCTGAAGCGGGCCCTCCGCCAGCTCGGGATCGGCTACGGCGCTGCCGCCGTCACCTATCTGCTCGGGCTGCTCTTCGGCACGACCGTGGCGTAGCGCGGTTCAGGGTGCGCGAATCGACCTGAACGCGTGATTTCGGGTCGATTCGCGCACACCGAAGGGCCTGTGTGCCCTAGGAACGCCCGCCGCGACCGCGGTTGCGGCCCTTGCCCAGCTTTTTCGGCGCCCGGTGCGGCCGCGGGGTGAACGGCTTCGCCTTCTCCTTGGGCTTCGGTTTGCGTTCCTTGGGCGGGGCCTTCTCAGGCTCCTCCTGGGGGGCGCGGGAGCTGCGGGCCGTGCGGCCCCGCACGACCCCGATGAACTCCTCGATGTCGCCGGTGGTGTTCTCCTCGAGCCAGGCGAGGGCGATCTGCGACTCGGCGACGTCCGTGACCGGGACGGCGACAACATCCTTGCGACTGTGCAGCCGGGCCACCGATTGCGGCACGATCACGATGCCCACTCCGGCGGCGACGAGTTCGGCGGCGTCATCGCCGGTGCGGATCTCGGGGAGCGGCCGGCGGGTTCCCTCCCGGATCTCGTCGGCGACGTCGCGCCACTCGGGCACGGCATCCGGGTCCTGCAGCAGGTGTTCGGCGGCGAGGTCGGCCACGGTCACCGATTCGGCCTGGGACAGGTCGTGGTCCTTCGGCAGTACGACGACGGGGATCTCGCGGTAGAGCGGGATCACGCTCAGGTCGGCGTTGTCGACCGGGAGCCGCACGAAACTGACCTCGGCGGTGCGGTCGTGCAGCACGCGAACCTGGTCGGCCTCCGGCGTCGGCACGAAGCCCATCGGCAGGTCGGGGCGGCGTTCGGCCCACACCTTCGACCACTTGGCGAGCGTCACCCCGGGCACGAAGGCCACGGGGAAGAGGCGGCCGGGCGTCGATTCGGCGTCCATGGTGCCTCCTTACAACCGTTCGGGGTCGGGAACGGTCGTTTCTCAGGGTATTACGGATGCCGCCACCCGCGTGTTACCCAGCGCCCACCGGTTACGCTTGGGGCATGGCTTCCAACAAGACCCCCCAGACGATGAAGCCGGAGACGGCAGCGAAAAAGCTCAACGTCTACCTGCCCGCAACCCCCGACGAATTCCGCAACCAGCCCGTGACGCGTGAGCAGCTGAACGAGCTCCTCGCGTCGCCGCCGGAGTGGCTCGTCGAATTGCGCAAGAACGGCCCGCACCCCCGCCAGGAAGTCGCCCGCAAGCTCGGCATCTCGGTGTCAGGCCTCGCCCGCGCTGAGATGACGGATGCCGCGCTCACGACGGCCGAGATCACCGCCCTCCTCGAGGCTCCACCCGCCTGGCTCGTCACCGAACGCGCCACGCAGGCCGCTGTGCGTGCCGAGAACACCCGCGTCAACGAACGCGACGCCGGTCTGCGCGTGCTCGCAGAAGAGAAGGCCCGCAAGGAGCAGAAGCAGCGGGAGCGGGAACAGCGCGAACAGCAGGAGTAGCAGGATCACAGAACGGCCCGTGGCGCTCTCGCGTCACGGGCCGGTTCTGTTTCGACATCGCCAGGTCATCCGTTCCGGACGAGAGCATCCGGCGGGCCGGGTGCTTTCGTCCGCTCCGGATGACTACGCGGCAGAGCGGCGGGGCGGCGTGACGCCTAGAGAACGCGGTCGAGCTCGCGGCGGCGAGCCCGGTGCCGAAGTACCGTGCGCACCACCCACCAGCCGAACAGCACGGCCACTCCGGCGACGACGACGTACTTGAGCACGTCGGCGTACTGCAGCACCGCGCCCCAGTTCTCGCCGAGGAGGAAACCCGCGAGCACGAAGATGCTGTTCCAGATCAGGGAGCCCGCCGCGGTGAGCAGGGCGAAGACGCCCACGTTCATCCTCTCGATGCCGGCGGGAATCGAGATCAGGCTGCGGAAGATGGGCAGCATCCGGCCGAAGAAGACGGCCTTCTTGCCATGGCGACCGAACCAGGCGATGGTCTTGAGGATGTCGTCGGGGTCGACGAACGGGATGCGGGCGGCGAGCCAGACGGTGCGGTCGTGGCCGAGCCAGCGGCCGAGGCCGTAGAGCACGAACGCGCCGAGGACCGAGCCGATCGTGGTCCAGAGGATCGCCTCGGCGATGGTGAAGGAGCCCTGGCTGGCGGTGAACCCGGCCAGCGGAAGAATCACTTCGCTCGGGATGGGCGGGAACACGTTCTCGAGGAAGACGATGAGGCCGGCACCGACCGGGCCGAGTGCCTCCATCACCTGGATCGCCCACTGGGCAATCCCGTCAGCCACCCCGGCGGATGCTGAGTCGGCTGAGGACGCGAAGAGGGCGCCGGCGCGCGGTGTCAAAGGCATGGATGTTGTCTCCACAGTGATCGGGACTGCGGCAACGACAACTCCGACGATGCCAGGACGGACCCGGTCAGTCTCGCATACCGAATCGTGGCTTGCCTGAGAGCGCTAGATGCTGGGCATGTGCGGCGGTTTCAGGCCTGTCGGCGCGCAATCTGGCGAATCTGCCAGGTGATCGCCCCGGTGACGAGAACGGCGACGAGTGCCGAGAAGCCCACGCCGAGCAGGATGCCGCCGGTCGAGAACTCCCCGATGAGCATCATCACCACCCCGAGCGCGAGGAGGAACCCGGCGAGAAGTGCGAGCATCCGAAAATACGGATTGCGTCCGGTTCTCGGTGATGTGGTGGCTAACCTGGCGTCTGTCGCGTCGCTCGACAGCGGCGGTAATTCTTTGGTCATGGCTCTTCCTTGAGTGGCATGCGGACCCTCAACCTAGTAGCCCTGTCGCCGATTGGTGAGCCCCCGATTGGGCGGTACTCACCAATTCTTGAGAACGTTCCGCACAGCGGCGCGCCCGACCCTCGGAGGATCGGGCGCGCCGCCGCGACATCGATTTAGAAGTCGAAGTCGCCGATGTTCTCTGCGTCGAAGACAAAGGGCTCTCCGAGCAGAACGGAGGCGTCCTCGTCCACCTCAAAGGACCCGAGCTTGCCAGCCTCGAACGAGTCGCCCTCTTCTCCCGTGATCTCACCGGTAATCAGGGCCTGTGCCGCGAACGCGGCGAGGTAGCCGAGATCGGCCGGGTTCCACAGAGCGAATGCCGCGACGGTGCCGTCCTCGACGTACTCACGCATCTGATTCGGGGTGCCGAGCCCGGTCAGCGCGACCTTGCCCTTGTACTCCGACGTCGAGAGATAACGGGCGGCCGCAGCGATGCCGACCGTGGTGGGCGAAATAATGCCCTTCAGCTCAGGGTACGTCTGCAGCAGCGCCGCGGTCTTGTCGAACGAGGTCTGGTCATCGTCGTCGCCGTAGACGGTCTCGACCAGTTCGATGTCGGGGTGATTTGCGGCGAACTCCTCCTCCATCAGCTCGATCCAGGCATTCTGGTTGGTCGCGTTCGCCGACGCCGAGAGAATTGCGACCTGGCCGGCGTCGCCGATCTGCTCCGAGATGAGGTCCACCTGCACCTTCGCGATGCCCTCCGCGGTCGCCTGGTTGATGAACAGGTCACGGCACTCCGGGTTCGTGTCCGAGTCGAACGTGACGACCTTGACGCCGGCATCACGTGCTTCGTTGAGAGCGTCGCAGATCGCCTCGGGGTCGTTCGCTGACACGATCAGCCCACCGGTGCCCTGCTGCGCGGCGGTCTGGATGTACTGCACCTGCGACGTCGGGGTGCCCTCGCTCGGGCCGACCTCCTCGAAGGTTCCGCCGAACTCCTCGGTGGCCTCTTCGGCACCGCCGGTGGACGTGTCGAAGTAGGCGTTGCCGAGGTTCTTCGGCAGCATGGTGATCGACAGGTTCGCGTCATCCCCGCCGTCGCTTTCGTCAGGAGTTCCTCCGCCTGCGCCGGAGCATCCGGTCATGAGGAGGGTCATCCCCACGGCCAGAGCCGCGGCGGTCGTTGCAATGCGCCGCTTGCGCTGCATTCCAAACATCATTGTTCCTTTCGTGGTGCCGTTGGATTGAAGGTTGTTGGTGCTGGCGAGGTCAGCCGGCGTCCGAAGACGCACCGGCTCGACCCTTCCTCTTGCCGATCGCTGCAGTCCTTCGTTTCTGCAACCAGCCGAGAAGGCTTGCCGAGACCACGGATGCGATGAGCAGAACTCCCGTGATGACGTTGATGATGTCGCTGGTGACCCCGGCCAGGCGCAACGCGCTGCCGAGCGTGCCGATCAGGAGCACGCCGGCGATCACACCGTGCAGCGCCCCCCGGCCTCCGAAGATCGACACGCCGCCGAGGAGGACGGCCGCAATGACCTGCAACTCCAGTCCCATCGCGTTGTCGCCGCGCGCATTGCTGTAGAGGAGCGTGAAGTACACTCCCGCGAATCCGGAGACCGCCCCGCTGAGCACGAAGAGGATGAACTTCGTGCGGCCGACGTCGATGCCCGAGAACTGCGCGGTCTCCTTGTTGAGGCCGATCGCGTAGAGGGAGCGACCGAACGGTGTGAAGTGCAGCAGCACCGCGAAGACGATCGCCAGGATCACAAACGGGATCATGATCGCCGGCACCGGGGTACCAGGGATGTTGGCCTTGGCGAGATCCGTCCAGATCTCGGGAAATTCGGTGATCGCGGTCGTGCCGAGCAAACCAACCGCGATGCCGCGGAACAGTGCGAGCGTGCCAATCGTCACCGCGAGTGACGGCAGCCCGACGACGGTGACGAGGAAGCCGTTCACGACCCCGCACACGATGCCGACGACCACCGCGGTAAGCGCTGCTAAGGCGACGGGCCACCCCGCGTTGGTCAGGATCCCGGTCGTCACGCTCGAGAGTCCGACGATGCTCGCCACCGAGAGGTCGATCTCCTCGGAGATGATGATGAGCGTCATCGGCAGCGCGATGAGCAGGATCGGCGCGACATCCCGCAAGAGGTACGTGACCGTGAGCGGGCTGTCGAAGTTGCGGACCGTGGCCAGGGCGACAGCGATCACCAGGATCAGCAGCGCGATGATCGCGGCCTCACGGGTGAGCAGGAGTCGGCGCCAAGCGGGGCGGGCATGCAGCTTGTACACGCGCGCGGACGCGGTGGTTGTTGTGGCGATCATCGGTCAACCTCCCGTTGGGCGATCAGTCGTCGGTGCTGTCGGACGGCGAGCACGCGATCGAGCACGATCGAGCCGATGATGAGCACGCCGACCACCGCGCGCTGCCAGAAGTCGTCGATGCCGAGGATGGGCAGCGCCCGGTTGATCGTGAGCAGGAGGTATGCGCCAATCGCAGCGCCCCAGACCGTGCCGACACCGCCGGAGATCGCGACGCCGCCGATGACGGCAGCACCGATCGCCTGGAGTTCCCAGCCGAAGCCGGCGGCCGAGCTGACGGTGCCGTAGCGGGCGGCATAGAGTACGCCGGCGAGCCCGGACAGGGCCCCGCTGACCACGAACGCGCCGATGACGCGACGGGTCACACGCAGGCCGTAGAGGTGCGCGGCCGCAGGGTCAGATCCGATCGCGTACAGCTCGCGACCGGATCGCAGGTTGCGCAGGTACCAGGCTGCGGCGATCAGGACGACGACGGCGATGATCGTGAGGGTCGGGATGCCGAGAATGCGGTCCGTTCCGAGCGCCCGGAAGTCCCTGGGGAGGTCGGACGCGTTGATGCGATCGCTGCCTGCCCAGGCGACGTTGATGCCTCGGTAGATGTAGAGCGTGCCGAGGGTGATCACCAGAGCAGGGACACGTGCCAACGCAACGAGTGCCCCATTGATCAGACCAAGGATTGCTCCAAGGAGGACGCCGCCGACGAAGACACCGATGAGCGGGATGCCGGGGATGTCGATGAACAGTCGCCCGGTCAGATACGCGGTGAGGCCCACGATCGAACCGACCGACAGATCGACGTTGCGGGTGATGATGACGATCGCCGAGCCGATCGCCACCAGCAGAAGCAGCGACGGGGTGAGCAGAAGGTCGCGGAATCCGTCATTCGAGAACAGGAAGGAGGGGTTGCTGATGGTCGCCGCGAGGATCACCAGCAGCAGGGCGACCAGGATGCCCGTCTCCCGAGCGGTCGCGAGCCGGCGGACAAGGGCGGTCGCGGCGCTGGAGCCGGGACGCACCGGACGGGTGTCGACGGAGGTCATCGTGTCGCCTCCGCATCGGCGGTCGCCGCAAACATCACCGCTTCTGGAGTCGCCTCCCTGCGCGAGAACTCGCCAGTGAGGCGGCCCTCTCGCATGACGAGAACGCGATCGGCCATACCCAACACCTCCGGCAACTCGGACGAGATCATGAGAATCGCGAGTCCCTGTTGAGCCAGTTCGCTGAGCAGCCGGTGGACTTCTGCCTTGGTGCCCACGTCGATGCCGCGGGTGGGCTCGTCGACGATGAGCACGGTCGGCTCGGTCGCCAGCCATTTGCCGAGCACGACCTTCTGCTGGTTGCCACCGCTGAGGGTGCCGGTCTCAGCATCCAGTGCAGCGGTCTTGACCTCCAGACGGCTTGCCCACTCCTGAGCCGCGCGGTTCTCGGCCGCCCCCCAGAGCAGCCCCCACTTCGCGAGCTTGTGACGGATCGCGAGCGTGACGTTGCGCGTCACGCTGTCATCGAGCACGAGACCCTGCTTGCGACGGTCCTCAGGAACGAGCGCGAGTCCACCCGCCGTCGCCGCACGTGGACTCCCCTTCGGGAGCGCCTTACCGTGCAGCCGTACCGTACCGCTCTCGTAGGGGTCGACCCCGAATACCGCCAGGGCCACCTCGCTCCGTCCGGCGCCGACGAGTCCCGCGAGCCCGACGATCTCGCCGGCGCGCAAGGTGAAGGAGACGTCGCGGAACACCCCGACGCGCGTGAGTCCGTCGACCTCGAGCACGACCTCGCCCACTTCCGAAGGGAGCTTGGGGAACAAATCCGTCACGTCGCGGCCGACCATCTGCCGAACCAGCTCGTCGACACTCGTCTCGGAGATGGGGGTCGTATCGACGTAGGAGCCGTCTCGCATGACTGTGACCGTGTCGCAGAGCGCGAAGACCTCGTCGAACCGATGGGAGATGAAAAGCAGCGCTCGACCCTCGTCACGCAGACTCCGCGCCACGGCGAACAGCCGCTCGACCTCCACACCGCTCAGTGCCGCGGTCGGCTCGTCCATGATGAGGACTTTGGCGTCCAGCGAGATCGCCTTGGCGATCTCGATGATCTGCTGATCGGCGATTGACAGGCCCTCGGTGATCCGCTCCGGATCCAGCGCGACCCCCAGCCGCGTGAAGATCTGCGTCGCCTCTTCCCGCATTGCGCGACGGTCGATGCGGCCCGCTCGGTTCGTCGGCTGACGCCCCATGAAGATGTTCTCAGTGACCGACAGGTCCGGAAAGAGCGTCGGCTCCTGGTAGATCACCGCGATGCCCGCGGCCTTCGACTGAGCTGTGCTGGAGAAGTCCACGGACTCACCGTCGAGCAGGAACTCGCCGGAGTCGCGGCGGTAAAGCCCTGCGACAACCTTGACGAGTGTCGACTTGCCTGCGCCGTTCTCGCCGATCAATGCATGGATGGAACCACGCTCCAGGGTGAGGCTGCCCGAACGTAGCGCGACGACCGGCCCGAACGACTTGACCACGCGTCGCAGTTCGAGTGCGTGCGCGGATGCCTGAGTTTCGGCGTCGGCGTCAACGTGTGCCACAGCATCCTCCTCGTTGAGGGTTTGAAAAACTTGAATCGATTCAGTCGATTTCAGATACTCTATGGATATCGAGTGGGATGGTCAAGCCGAAATCTGACTTTGATCGAATCGTGACCAAGGAAGGGCGGACGCCAGTGCCGGCGAGTATCCGTGACGTTGCCCAGCGCGCCGGCGTGTCTGTCGGCACTGTTTCGAATGTCCTGAACCGGCCTGAGGAAGTCTCATCCGAATCGGTCCAGCGGGTCAACCGCGCGATTGAAGAACTGGGTTACGTGCGCAATGACGCCGCTCGGAAGCTGCGCGGCGGCATCAGCTCCACGGTCGGTTTCGTCGTGCTTGACGGCCAGAATCCCTTCTATACCGATGTGGTTCGTGGGGCGGAGGACGAAGGAACGCGCCACAACATAGCGATTCTGTATGGCAATACCGACGAGGACCCTGCCCGCGAAAGGGTCTACCTGGACTTGTTCGAAGAGCAGCAGGTGCGAGGCGTGCTCATTGCGCCATACGGCGACATCGCGACCCGACTGCAGCGTCTGCGCGCACGGGGAATCGCTGCAGTGCTCGTTGACCGTTTCAGCGGCGACGGGCGGTTCTCCTCCGTCTCGGTCGACAACGTCATGGGCGGACGCATGGCGGTTGAGCACCTCATTGAGATCGGTCGACGGCGGATCGCGTTCGTGGGCGGCCCGTTCGACATCCGTCAGGTCAACGACCGACTCGCGGGGGCGCGAGTTGCGGCCGAGAACGCGAGTCGGCCGCTCGAGATCGAAGTGATCGCCACCCAGGCGATGACGGTTGAACAAGGCGCCGCCGCAGGTGCCCGGATCCTGGCCAGGCCGCGTCGCGACTGGCCAGACGCGGTGTTCGCGGGGAACGATCTGCTCGCGCTTGGCTTGCTGCAGTCACTCATCGTCGAAGGCCGGATGCTGGTCCCCGACGAGATCGCCATCATCGGGTTTGATGACATCCCCTTCGCCGCGGCCGCCGCGGTGCCGCTGTCGTCGATGCGGCAGCCCAGCCGAATGATCGGCCGCACCGCGCTTCGGATTCTCCTCGAGGAAGCCGCCGACCCCGAGAGCATCGCGCGTCGGACCGTCTTCCAGCCAGAACTGGTGGTACGCCGGTCGACTTCCGGCTGAGCACCAGCCGGGTCAGGAGCGAAGCTCCGCGAAAGGCGGCAGCCCAAACCAAGGGAATCCCGAGAACATGACTGCGATCCGCAACCATTTCGAGAACTGGCGGAGACGGCGGTGTCTGGTTTCAGGACATCGTTGACAGATGTGTCGGGACATCGAGGACGTGCGGCATGTATCGAGACATCGTTGACACGGCCACGATGGTGCAT